>JAGAFL010000046.1:0-7453 GCA_017612595.1 Erysipelotrichaceae bacterium
GATGGCATCGGGGTAGTCAGTACGGATGATCGGACGGTTGGTCGGGATCTCGGTGACCCGCATGTTGTAAATGGAGATGAATTCCTCTTCCTCGGTCTTGGCTGTACCGGTCATGCCGCACAGCTTGTTGTAGAGACGGAAGAAGTTCTGATAGGTGATGGTGGCCAGGGTGGAAGTCTCCTGCTTGATGGGGACGTTCTCCTTGGCTTCGATGGCCTGGTGCAGGCCGTCAGAGAATACCCGGCCTTCCATGATACGGCCGGTGAACTCGTCGACGATGTAGACCTGGCGGTCTCTGACAAGGTATTCGACCTCATTGCTCATGGTATAGTTGGCCTTCAGGGCCTGATTGATGTGGTGAACGATGGCGGTATATTCCGGCTGGTAGAGGTTCTCGACCCGGAAGTATTCCTCCGCCTTGGCGACGCCTTCTTCGGTAAGCACGACGCTCTTGGACTGAACGTCGATGGAGTAATCCTCATCTTCCTTCAGCCGCTTGACGAACTTGTCAGCCTTGATGTACAGATTGGCGGTGTCTTTCTTGCCGCCGGAGATGATCAGCGGGGTACGGGATTCATCGATGAGGATCGAGTCGACCTCGTCGACCAGCGCCATGTTCAGGCCTCTGAGCACCCGGTCCTCGACCCGGGTGACCATGTTGTCCCGCAGGTAGTCGAAGCCCAGCTCGGAGTTGGTGGTATAGGTTATGTCGCAGGCGTAGGCCGCCCGTTTCTGGGAAGGATTGAGAGCGTGGCGGTTAAGGCCGACGGTCAGTCCCAGCCAGCGGTGGATCTGGCCCATCCACTGGGAGTCTCTTTCCGCCAGATAGTCGTTGACGGTGACCACATGAACGCCCTTGCCCTCCAGGGCATTGAGGTAGACCGGGAAGATGGAAGTAAGGGTCTTGCCTTCACCGGTCTTCATCTCGGCGATGTCGCCCTGATGCAGGACGGTGCCGCCGATCAGCTGGACATGGTAGGCTCTTTCGCCGATGACCCGGTCCGCAGCCTCGCGGACCACGGCATAGGCTTCCGGCAGAATGTCGTCAAGACTGGCTCCCTGAGCCAGCTTTTCCTTAAGGTAAGGGGTCTTGGCCTTGAGCTCTTCGTCGCTGAGGCCCTTCATCTCTTCTTCATATGCTTCTATCAGCGCAACCTTCTTTTCCAGGTTGGCCAGTTCTCTCTTATTCGAATCAAAAATCTTATTCAACAATGATGCCATGGGAAAACCTCCATCTTGTTAATTGTACCATACCAAAGACTGAAAGAAAACAGAGGCGCGGGCGCCTCTGTCATCACGGTGTTATTTTCTGACGATCTGTTTCGCCTGAAGTCCGCGATCTGTTTCGACCAGTTCGAATTCGACCTCGGTTCCTTCATCAATGGTCTTGAATCCATCCATGACCAATTCGGAATAATGGAAGAAGACGTCCTTATCACCTTCGATGGTGATGAAGCCATAGCCTTTTTCCTTACTGAACATTTTTACTTTTCCCAACATTCGATAAGAAACCTCTGCTTTCTGCTTTCGCAACTGAATTATAGCCTTTTCCCGGTCCTTTGTAAATGGTAACGCTCCGGCCTCTCACGGCGCCGGAAATGCCGGAAGCTCCATAAATCCTTTAGAGTAAAGGGAAAAGCGCTATCGGCCCTGCAGGATATTTTTCTGCAGAAACCGCTCTGCCGGGCTCAGAAAGCGCTGATTATAGCTCAGGGTCAGCGCCCGCACTTCCCTTGCCTGACCGTTGACCAGCCGGAATCCCGTCAGCATCGTCGCTCCGGAGGTAACGATGTCATCCACCAGCAGGATCTTCTTTTCCTTGAGATCAAGTCCCTCCCTGAGGGCGATCTGACTGCGGATCTGCTGGCGCTGACGGAAGCTGCGGGACTTCTGGTCAACATCGCTTTTCTTATAGAAGCCGTCGATCAGAGGCAGCTGAAGCAGGCTGAAGATCAGTTCGACCGGCCGGAAGCCCCGGCGGAGGCATGCCTGATCAGACGAGGGCAGCGGCAGAAGTTCATATCCCCGGTATTTCTGCCTTAACTGCCTGGCGTACGGATAGAGAAACAGCGGATAGAGGGCATCGTCATTGTACTCCTTGAACTGGATCAGCGTCTCGCGCAGAAGATCCTGGTAAAGATACAGCCCTTCAATGCTCACCCCGGCGATCCTGAACTTTCTGGGGAAGTAGGGCATCTTCGCCCGGCAGTCGGCGCAGATGCAGTCGCCGACGTAAAACATTTCTTCCAGAGAGCCTTCTGAGCGCATGTCCTTCTGGCAGATCAGGCAGTAGCTACTGGCTGGCATTGGCCCTCCTGATGCTGGCCAGGCAGCGGTCGATGTTCTCGCTGCGCCGCTGGGCCAGAAAGTAGCACTCACCATGCGGATCGGCAACGCTGCGGCCGACCCGGCCGGCCATCTGGGTAAGCGAAGCCTCATCGAAGCGGTCGCTGTGGGCATAAAGGACGATGATATTCACCGAAGCGATCGTGATGCCCCTTTCCAGTACGGTGGTGGAAACGCACAGCTTATAGCGCCCGGCCCGGAAGTCAGCGATCAGTTCATCGCGGTTTTCCACCGTAGAGTCGATGTTGCAGCAGGGCACCAGCAGTTTCAGAAAGCGGCACAGGCGCCGGCCCAGAGCGATGGTCGGAGTAAAGATGATGACCGGCTTATGGAGATCAAGCAGCCGTTTCAGTCTGATGGCCCCGTATGCCAATAACAGAATGCGGGGACCGTAGATGACCTGAGGGACGCAGAGATCCTTTCCCGAAGGCCGCTTGGCCAGATACAGATAGCCGATGCGCCCGGTCATGACCTGAAAGCGCAGCTTCTGGTCAGGAGTGGCCGTGAGGTAGACGCATACGCCCCGGCAGGCATTGGCCGCAAAGCCCTGCAGGGTCAGGTTTCCTTTGAAGGGGAAGGCATCGGGTTCGTCGATGATCAGCAGATCGAAGTAATGACGGTAGCGGTAAAGCTGATGCGTCGTGCAGACGATCAGATCACCGGTCAGTTCATCCGTATGCCCCTGACAGACCGCCACGACCTTCAGGTGCGAAAAGACGCCCCTGAGTCTTTCGGCGATCTCCAGAACGACCTGACGCCGGGAAATCGCAAAGCCGACCTTGTTTCCTCTTTTCAGCTGGTCGGCGATCGCCGCATAGACCAGCTCGGTTTTCCCCGCGCCGCATACCGCCTCAAGGAGCACGTTTTCACCTGCGGAGACCAGTTCAACAAGTTTGTCCGAGATCTGACGCTGTCTTTCCGTCAGATCAAAAGCCAGCTGATACTCGCTGTCGACGACATGGCTGCTGTCTTCCTTCAGCGGTGAAGCCAGAAAGCGGACGCACTTACGGCAGTACCAGCCCCGGGACCCGTGATAGAAAAACTGATTATCGCTGTTTCCGCATCTACTGCACTGCCGACCACCTCCGACTGATTATTAACATTTAAACGGGATTAATCCTAAGCATGAAAAAAGACGTCTTCATTTCTGGAGACGTCTTCGCGTGCATTCCTTACTGTTCAACGGTGAACTCTTCCCCGTTGATGGTCTTCATGATGTAGGTCTTGGCTTTGTTAAGGCTTGAAGCGCTTATGAATACCATGCTGAGGTCGCGGTGTACCAGAGCGGACATGGCCGGACCGGTACTGCCGGATGCGCTGTACGACTGCAGCTTCCAGTCATACATGCCTTCCAGCTGATAGCTGGCGAAGGCCGAGATCTCATCGTAGGTGAGGTTGGTGGAGAACTTGCCCTGCACGGCCTTCAGCAGGTCGTCGACCTTGGTGATGACCGATACTGAGCAGGCCTTGTCGATCAGCGCCTTCATGACGATGGCCTGATGCTGGTTTCTGCCCAGATCGCCGCCCTTGACCCTGTGACGCTCACGGCAATAGGTCAGCGCCATCTGGCCGTCCAGATGGATCGGGCCTTCCGGGAATTCGATTTCCTTGTAGGCTGCGTGACCGCCGGCGTCGTCATCCTTCATGTAGTCAAAGTAATAGTCTGACGAGAAGGCTTCGGGGTTGACGATGTCAATGCCGCCGACCGCGTCAACGATGTCCTTTAGGGAGGTGAAGTTAACGCGTACGTAGTAATTTATCTTAACGCCGTAGTAGGCGTTGAGAGTATCCATCCAGCCCTGAATTCCCTTGTAGAAAGGCGAGTGGGTCAGCTTGTCCATCATGTTGGACTTGCCGTACAGCGGCACATAGGCATCTCTGGGAGTGGTGATCATCAGGATCTGTCTGGTCTTGGGATTGACCACGACCAGAATGTTGACGTCGCTGCGGAAGCCGCTGGCCTTGTCAATGCCGTCAAGCGTCCAGGTGTCCTGGCCGATGATGCCGACGACGAACGGCTCCTTGGTCATGTTTTCCACGACCGCCGGGTCAACATCGAGATGGATCTGCTGAGAGCAGGTATAGATCGACTTGACCTTGCTGGTGAAGTCCTCGTAGTCGGAGTTGTCAGCGATGATGTTGGCATAGTCCTCATTCAGCAGAATGGCATCGACTTCGCCGTTCAGCAGCGCATCGACAGCCAGATAGATGTCGTCATACTCACTTGTCCAGATGTCATTGCCCTTGATTTCCTTGTTGATGACCTTGATGGCGAAGTTCTGATATTCAACGTCCAGGTCTCTCTGAATGCCGACTTTCTTGCCGGCCAGGTCTTCGATCTCCTTGAAGTTTCCGTCCCTGAGTACATAGGCATTGATGTTCAGCGTTCCCTCGGTCGGTACCGGAGTGAACATCTTCTCCATCATGCCCTTATAAGTGGGAAGGATCACGATGCCGGCAATCATGGCGGCTGCCAGAAGCGTGCAGGTCACGGTCTGGATCATCTTGTTCAGGTTGTTGACCGCCGGGATCCAGGCGAAGATAGCCATGAACAGGCTGAAGCCGCCCAGGGCGATGATCATGATCTTAAGGTACTTGTCCGGTATGACACCGAAGCTTTTAACAACGAAATATATGCCGATCGACGCGGCAAAAAGCGCCAGCCAGGAGATCTTGGAAATCGCCTTGACGAATTTCCTTCTCCGGTTGAGCTTTTTCCTCAGCTGTTCCCTTTCAGTGGAAGATATGACTTTTTTCTCTGCCATTGAATCAGGCCTCCTTCAACTAATGAATGCATAATTCGACAAATACATTATACCATTCATTCCTGTTTATTCTATCATTTATCTGCGTTTTGACAAGTCTGCCGGCAAACACTCAGGCTTTATCCCGGACAGGGTATCAGCTATAATATCAGTGGTGATGACATGTACCACATAAAAGAAAGAACTGAAAGTCAGATCGAGGTCAAGAAATCCCGTTTCATCGGCATTCTTCTGCCGGTCAGTGATGAAGGCCAGATCAGAGAACATCTAAACGCCATCAGACGTCAGTTCCCCGGAGCGCGCCATTACTGTTACGGTGCCGTTATCGAAGGAAACAACCGTTCCAACGACGACGGTGAGCCTGCTTCAACAGCCGGCAAGCCGATCCTGGAAGCCCTGAAGAACCGCGATCTGGACAATGTGCTCTGCGTAGTCGTCCGCTATTTCGGCGGTACGCTGCTGGGAACTGCCGGACTGATAAAAGCCTATGGGCAATGCGCTTCCCTGGCCATTGATCAGGCGGTGCTGACCGTTCCCACCGAGGTACTGACCTGCTACATGTCCGTAGACTACAGCCTCACCAGCAAGGCCGAGCATCTGCTTCAGAACAATGCCGAGATTCTGGAAAGGCAGTACGGTGAAAAGATGACCTACATCTTCGCCAGCCTCCGGGATCTGAGTGAACTGATCCACAGCAGCATCGGCTACAACGTCGATGTGGAAATACTGCGAAGCGAAATACGGGATCTGGACGCTGAACCGGAAGAATGATCACACAAAAGCGGAATCATCACGATTCCGCTTTTTAATGCAATCAGGAATACGCTATTCCTCAGGACGGCGGCTGCCGCATTCGCAGCAGAACTTGCCGGTGTTGCCTTTCTTTCCGCAGCTCGGGCAGGTCCAGCTGCCATCCCCGGCAAATACCGGCTCCCTGTTTTCCGGCCGTTCATTGTTCGCCGGACCGAATGGGTTGCCGTAGGGATTAGGTTCTGAACTGCTTTCCAGCAGGCGTTCAGCAACAATTCCTTCCTTCAGTATTCCCACGATCTCTTCCCAGACTTCCGTTACGTTCTGCTGGCGGACGGCTTCCCAGCTGAAGCAGACGGTCAGCGGCAGGCGGTCACCGATCTGACAGTCGTCATAGGTCAGGGTAATGGTGGAAACGGACGAGTAATCAAGCACCTGCAGAGTCTTTTGCGGATCGGCCTTCAGCAGACCCCAGAGAGGCAGGTTCTCCCGGTCGGAGATATTCTGAAGTTTTTCAAGCAGTCCCTCATCGGCCTCATAAACGGAAGTATATTCCGGTTCATATACTCTCATGTCCCTGTTCATCACTCTGACCTCACCGTTTTCCCGGTAAATCCTGATCGAACTGCGGGCTACGCTGCCCATCATCATGCCGCTGGAATAATTGCTCCAGAGCACTTCGATGAGCGGACCGTGGTCTTCCTGCAGTTTCCTCAGCTGCTTAATATTCGGGTATTCATTTTCACGTTTTTCCATGTAATTGTCCTCTTACCGATGATTATACCATACGGCCGGCTTTCATCATGCCAAAGTAAAGGGTGCTGTTTGGCACCCTTTGTCTGACTGTATCCTGAGCCTGATTACTTAACTGCGTTGATGATGGCGGTGAAGGAATCGATCTTCAGGGAAGCGCCGCCGATCAGAGCGCCGTCAATGTCTTCCTCAGCCAGGTATTCAGCGATGTTCTCCGGCTTGACGGATCCGCCGTACTGAATGCGTACTCTTTCAGCGGTATCGTCGCCGAACATCTTTCTGACTTCGTCTCTGACGATGGCGCAGGTGTTCTCGGCAATTTCCTTGGTGGCGTTCTTGCCGGTGCCGATGGCCCAGATGGGTTCATAGGCAATTACCAGATTGGCAACGTCTTCGGCTTCCAGACCATCCAGGCAGCCTCTCATCTGCGATCTGACCCATTCCTCGGTCTGACCGGCTTCAAACTGCTCGAGCGTTTCGCCGCAGCAGATGATCGGAGTCATGCCGGCAGCGATCAGTCTCTTGGCCTTCTTGTTGACAGTCTCGTTGGTGTCACCGAACATCTGTCTTCTTTCGCTGTGGCCGATGATGCACCACTTGACGCCGATCTCTTCCAGCATCGGGACGGAGACTTCGCCGGTATAGGCGCCCTTGTCCTCAAAGTGGCAGTTCTCAGCGGCAACGATCAGGTTCTTGCAGCCCTCTACGGCAGCCGGCAGATCCAGATACGGAGTGGCAATGCCGAAGGTGGCCTTGTCATGGACCAGCGGATCGATCGCGGCGACGAATTCCTTCGTCTCGGCAATCGTCTTGTTCATTTTCCAGTTTCCAACAATTAC
>JAGAFL010000047.1:0-9873 GCA_017612595.1 Erysipelotrichaceae bacterium
ATCAAACTCTCCGTTTGATTATAACTCTTTTTGTTTTTCCGTTTTCGCTTCACTCCTTAGAGTGAATACTCTTCGTTATTGACGTGTACTTTCTGTTTGTTTCTCAAAGAACGATTCGCACCGACGCTTCCGCGACAGTGCTTTTATATAATATCATATTCCCTTAAGTTGTCAATAACTTTTTTGCCGATTTTTCCGAAAATCGTACACACATTATTTCTCCTATTTTGCAGTATTCCAAACGGTGAAACACAGGCATGATTCCATATGGTTTTTCATCCTCCGGCGTTTCATATATAATATGTATTGTATTCTGAGGTGATTGTTTATGATTCGTGATCAGATAGATAAAGACCTGCTGGAAATGGCAGCGCAGTCAGACGAAGTACTGAAGGACATCTATGACCGGATCGATGAGATCTGCCTTCACAATTCCGACAGGATCCTGGCCGCTTTCATCAGAAACAGGGTGTCATATTCCGACTTCAGCGACATCAACGGTTACGGTAACTACGACAGCGGAAGAGACAAGCTGGAAGACATGTTTGCGGACATACTGGGCTGTGAAGATTCTCTGGTCAGACCGCAGATTTCCAGCGGTACCAATGCGCTGTTTCTGGTCTTCTCCGCTCTGCTCAGGCATGGCGATGTCATGATCTCACTGACCGGAACGCCCTATGATTCCCTGCAGGAAATGATCGGCATTTACGGTGATTCATCGCAGTCTCTTAAGGCCAATGGCGTAAGCTACGAGCAGATCGATCTGATCAACGGCGGCTTTGATGAAGAGAAAATCGTTGACCGTCTCAGCAAGAATGACGTAAGACTGGTGGAGATTCAGCGTTCCCGCGGCTACTCCAGCAGGCCTTCGCTTACGATCGATCAGATCGGGCATCTGATAAGCCGCATCCGGGAAGTCAACAGGGACGTGATCATCATGGTCGATAACTGCTATGGGGAACTGGTCGAAGAAAGAGAACCCGGGCATGTCGGCGCCGACATCATCGCCGGCTCACTGATGAAGAATCTGGGCGGCGGAATCGCCTCAACCGGCGGCTATGTTGCCGGACGGCGTGATCTGGTAGCCATGGTCGCCGAACGGCTGACCGCTCCGGGAATCGGTAAGGAACAGGGCGCCAATTTCAATCTGAACAATGCCTTCTTCAAGGGCCTGTTCATGGCGCCGTCTGCCGTACGCTCTGCCCTGAAGACGGCTGTCTTCTCCGCTTACATGCTGGAAAAGCTCGGATTCAGAAACGTTTCACCGCGCTACGACGAAAAGAGAACCGACATCATCCAGACCGTCGAACTCTCCAGCAGGGAAAATCTGGTCCGTTTCACCCAGGGCATCCAGGATTCCTCACCGGTCGACTCCTTTGTCAGAGTTCTTCCGGCTCCCATGCCGGGATACCCGTTTGACGAGGTAATGGCCTGCGGAGCCTTTACCCAGGGAAGCACCATCGAACTGTCAGCTGATGCACCGGTTATTCCGCCTTATACGCTATACATGCAGGGCGGACTGACGCCTGAATACGGCAAGCTGGGAATACTGCTGGCCATAACCAGAATGAGACAGGGGAACTAGTTCCCCTTTTTTTGAAATACGACTTTTCCATGGCATTGTGATATACTTAATGCAGATACAGAAAAAAAAGATAATCCGATAAGCTGATCATTCTGCCGGTTTTCTGTATCTTCGCAAGAAACGGAGGAAACAATATGAAGAAGCTGTTAACGTTACTGCTCTCTCTGTTACTGATTGCCACCATGTCAGGATGTGACGGCGGCGGGGGTAACGGCGATAAGTTCGATCCCGCTGCGCTGCTCAGTGCGCTGGAAGAAAACAGCTGGTTTGTCGAAGACGAGACCAGGCTGTTCGTGAGATTCGATGCGGAAAAGAAGACCGTTGAGCGCACAATCGATCAGACGAGCTACTACATGTGCGAAAACATCACCGATATCCGCAAGACCGGTAACAATGCCTTTGAGATCGATGCTCATCATGACGGCCGCCACGATGAGGAAACGGATTATGATGAGGGCACTACCACCTTCAGAATCGAATATGATCTCAATGACCCGACCGTTCTGAAGGCTACCTTCGTTGCCGGCGACAATGCTGAAGGACCTTATATGCTGCACAGCGACAAGGGAATGAGTGGAGATGAGCTGCTGAAGTTCCTGCAGGAAAACGGTCCGTACGCCAATTATGAAAACATGAATCAATTCGTCGCTGAGGCCGATGCCTGGATGATCTGTGACCGCACCATCGTCGACTATGAAAAAACGGAAGATGAATACATCCTGGTCAAGTCCATTACCTATAAGGGCTTCAACAACTACGAGTTCGTAATTGACTATGACGATGAGGAATGGACATTTACTATGCACATCGAAAAGGACACACCCGATTCCTTCTATATCTTCGCTGATGACAATTATGCTTATTATGTAACTGACGTGGGCATGGACAGAATCAAGCTGCTTGATGTTCTGGTTGGCGGAAACATCTACTTAGATGAGACCGGTGAAATGGCAGTTCTTTTCGATAATTCCCTGGGAACCATTACCATCAATTGGTTGAAAAAAGACAAGACCAGAGAATTCGGCATTGATGATCTTGTTTACAATGGCTGCAACAACTACCGTTATCTTGTCCACGACACGACTTCAAACACGCAGTACCTGATCTACATAAGGTATCACGTGACTGACGGCAGGATCGGCCTGAGACTTGACGAACTGGAAATCGACAGAGGCTTCGATCCTCATCACTGAGCAGCTTATCTAAAGCCGCAAAAAAGATGGACGACATCGTCCATCTTTTCTTTTGTTTTCTACTTGCCTTCGGCTGAGTACATGGCCTTGCAGATGACTACCTTGCGGTCATAGATGTCCTGGCACAGCTGCGGCAGTCCTTCAATGTCAGTCTTGTGGGTGATCAGATCGAGGACCTGCATCTTGCCTTCGTCCATCATCTTCACGCAATATGCCCACTCATTAATCGGGGTCTCAGCGTAATGGTGGTTCCAGATGCCCTTTAATACCAGTTCCTTCCGCAGGATGGTGCTGTGATCTGACAACTTGATCACGGTATCCTTATGCGGGTTGCCCAGCAGTACGACCGTGGCCTTGATACGGCAGCATTCAATGGCGCTGCACAGACCCGGACCGGTTCCGGTACCTTCAACAACCACATCAGCCATATGTCCGCCGGTAAGTCTCTTTACCTCTGCGACGACATCGGTGGTCATGCTGTTGATGACTGTTTCACCGCGGTCTCTGGCAAACTGGCATTTCTCTTCCACAACGTCGACCAGAATCGGATCAGCTCCGAACAGTCTTGCCCAGCGTGAAGCCATGATGCCGATCGGGCCGGCACCGAAGATCACTACGTGATGGCCGGCAACGACATCGCCCTTTCTTATGGCATGCTGTGCCACGCAGCAGGGCTCAACCATGCCCAGCATTTCGCCGGTAGTGCTTTCACTGTGTGATTCTACGAAATGCCATTCTGATGGTATCAGGCAGTACTCAGCCATGCCGCCGTCGCTTCTGGAACCCAGATAGTCATAGTGCTGGCACATGGCATAGTCAGCGGTCAGGCAGGCTTCGCAGTTACGACAGGGGATCAGCGGGAAAATGGCGCCTTTTCTGCCAATCAGAGAAGGATCAGCATCCTCACCGACGGCTACGATGGTTCCGCCGAACTCGTGTCCCAGAGTCAGCGGGTATTTCTTCAGACTGGTACCCAGTTCAAAGATACGGGGAATGTCACTCCCGCAGATACCGCAGGCGCTGACCTTTAGCAACAGCTGCTTGCCATGCGGTACGGGAACTTCGACTTCATCGCAGCGGAAATCACCGATTGCGTGCTGTCTTGCAGCTTTCATGGTTGCCATGATGTTATCCGTTCTTCTTCAGCAGGTCAGCTACGTCATAGCAGCCCTGAGCCGGGATGATCTGGATCTCCACCTTGACGCCTTCGTCGATCATCTGTTTGATGATTTCCTTTTCATGATCAGACATGGAGATATTCTGGAAGAATTTCTTGCGGTCGCCGCTCATGCCCATGCCGCCGATATTGAAGTAATCGATCGGGCAGCCGGCATCTCTTAAGGCCTTGATGGTATCCGGAACCTTGGCGATCAGCATGGTGGGCTTCGGCAGTCCTTCCTTCAGAAGCTTCGCAGCATCTTCGATGGTCTTGTTCTCAATGGTCATGCCGCTGGGGATCAGATATGAGAACATCGTCTGCATGAACGGGTCCTTGGCGGTCTTGTCATCAACACACATGATGTGCTTGATTTCCTTGTACTGCTTGATCCACTGGGTAACGACCTGACCATGGATCAGTCTGTCATCAATTCTGGTAAAAATCAAATTCTCAATTGCCATATTATTCAACTCCTTTAAACTTCTTTATTATTATTCTACAACTGACTGCACATAATTCCTATAGCATTCGCCAAATTTTTCCGGCCCTTCCTTCAGCATTGATGAAGTTCCGGTTACCAGGCTGTCGGCGCCTGCCGCCAGCATCTTTCTGGCGTTTTCAGTTGTTGTATTCCCATCTATAACCAGCTCGATGTGGTGATCGGCTTTGTCCAGAATCTTTCTGACTCTGGCGATCTTTTCCAGGCCGTTAGGGATCAGCTTCTGTCCGGCAAATCCCGGGTTTACGGCCATGAACATGACGAAGTCAAGCACCGGCAGAGCCTCTTCCAGATACTCCAGCGGAATACCCGGGCTCATGGCGTAGCCAGCCTTCATTCCCTTTTCCCTGATAGCCATTAACAGACGGTATGGCTGCTTACTGGCTTCGGGATGGAAACTGACACGGTCATTTTCCTTCCAGTTGAACCAGGGGAAGAAATTCTCCGGCTCAACAGCCATGAAATGGACATCGATCGGCAGATCGGTGATCGATCTGATGGCGTCGAAATCATCCATTCCCAGCATGATGTTGGGAACATAATGACCATCCATGACATCAAAGTGAATGCCGGCGATGCCGTTTTTTTCGAATTCAGCGATGTACTCACGCAGCTCCCAGGGCTTGCAGCACATGACTGACGGATAAATAGCGACCTTTTTCATTGTTTTCTCCTCCAAACAAACGCATGCGGGGCTGTCGAAAGTCCCGCATGCATCTTTCAATTAAGCTGAAATCTTACTTGTAAGCACCCATCAGAGCCTGAACAGCTACTAATGCGAATGCTACGGCGAAGATAACCAGGATGATTGTTAACGGTTTTGCCTTCTTTCTCAGCAGACCCCAGACGCCTAAGACAGCAGCCAGCGGCATTAAGCCAGGAAGCAGAGTGTCTAATACGTCCTTCTGGACGTTGAACTTGATAGCACCCAGAGCATTCGGGAATTCCCACTCCAGGAATGACAGGTCAAGCTTAACGTTGCCGACAGCCATTGAACCAATAACCATCAGACCGACGATTGATACTGCATCGAGGATCTTGTTTAACAGACCAGTCTGTAACAGGTCAACGATAGCGCCCTTGCCCTTGGTGTAGCCCAGCATGTACATGTTGTAACCTAAGGTGAGCATCAGTACCTTGTAAACAATTTCGAATAAGATCGGGCCAGCGAAGTTGCCAGCTAATGCCAGAGAAATGCAGATACCAGCTAAGATCGGGTAGCAGATTGACTGTGAAACAACGTCACCAATACCAGCTAACGGACCCATTAAGGCTGAACGTACGGAGATGATATCATCAGCGGAAACGTCTTCGCCATTGGCTCTCTGCTCTTCCATAGCAGCGGTAATACCGTGAACAACTGTACCCATCCATGACGGCTCAGTGTTGAAGAAGATCAAGTACTTCTTTAATTCTTCAGCCTGTTTTTCCTTCGGATATAAGGCGCGAATGATCGGCATGAAGGCGTTGGTGTTGCCTAAGCCCTGCAGACGCTCATAGTTGTAAGCAGTTTCTGAAGAGTAACCTAATAACCAGTTCTTAATTAAATCGTTCTTAGTGAGCTGTGCCATTATTAGTCACCTACCTTTTCCGGGTCGTTCTGGAAGTAATAGATAATTAAAGCTACCAGAGCGCCAACAAGTGTAACTTCCATTGTGGTTAAGCCCATGAACTTTGATAAGGCAAAGCCAACGAAGAAGAACGGGATGAGTTTCTTCTTGCCTAAGAAGTTAAGAAGCATGCCGATACCTAAAGCAGGTAACAGGCCGCCGGCAAGTGCGAAGCCGTCCATGATCCACTGCGGGAAGGACTGCAGCCAGTTGCCGAAGGTCTCGCCGTTCATTACGATTAAGAATGCCGGCAGACCGTTTAAGATCAGGGATACGAAGAATGACGGTACATAGTTGCACAGACGAACCTTTGTCAGGTCTCCTTCTTCAAGGAACTTGTCTGCCATGTGTACCCAAGTTGCGTTGATTGTCATGTAAGCGTTCCAGGCGAATACGGCGACAGAACCTAAGATAACACCAACAACAGAAGCGGTGTTGTAATCCAGGCCAGCGACCAGAGCCAGAGCGGTGCCTACAGGACCAGCGAACATTGCGTTACCAGGCATGGAACCACCAGCGGTGATGAATCCGATGTACGGCAGGTTGATAGCAGCAGCGATCTGCATGCCTCTTAGGGGTTCACCCATAACGAGAGCTACCAGGAAGCCTGACCAGATCGGGTATAGCCAAGTTCTGGTAACAGTGTGGCTAAACCACCAGGTTGAGCAGGTTGCGATTAAAGCAACCAAAATAGCCTTAAATACCAAATCTCATCTCTCCTTTCATTTTCAAAAAAATCCATTTGGTTTTATTTTGCAACCTGATACCGTCAAGCCCTATCCCTCAGACTCTCGGGTTCAGATCAACAAACTGATTTAACTGCTCTTGAAATTCCAGCTGTTTTTGTTTCTGTTTTTATTATATCACGGAAAAAAACCGAATAAAGTTCATATTCGAAAAACCTTTTCATTATCCGCAGCAATGCGGAAACATTTTCTGCTGGCAGATTGCCTGTAACATACTTATACTGTAGAATATTTGTATAAAAATATCAATGTTTTGGACATCTGCATCAGTGCAGGAAGCGAAAGGGAGACCCCATGGCTCTGAAGATCAACGAAGAAAACTACCTTAATCTGTCCCAGTCCGAACAGCAGGTCATCGATTTTCTGAATGAAAACGAGGATCTTCTGCCCGAGCTTTCCATCACCACCATTGCGGCCAGGACCTATACCTCTCTGGCTACCGTTTCCCGTGCCATCCGGAAATGCGGCTATGACGGCATTGCCCATCTGCGCTACTCCCTGCAGCAGAAAAACACGCCGGCGAATGATGAGACCTTCATCATGAACGACGTGCTGGCTAAGGCTTACCGCGAATGCTCACGTACCATCGACAACATCTCCATCCCGCAGATCCTCAAGATCATCTCCTACATAAAGAAATCCGGGCGCATCTTCCTGTATTCCCGGGGCTATACGGCTCTGGTTGCCGACGAATTCGCCCATCATCTGGTCTGTCTGGGCTACAACGCCTTCGTCATGAAGGATTCGGTGGTAATGCAGCGCTCCCGCAGCATCCTGAGGCCTGACGATCTGGTGATCATCATTTCCGTCCACAATACCACTCCCGAACTGGCGGAAAGCGCCGCCATCGCCAATGAGATCGGCGCCAAGGTGGTCACGCTGTGCTGCCGGGAAGGCACCAATCTGGAGCAGTATTCCGAAGTAACCGTCATCGGCTATTCGGAAAGCCTGGGGGCCAACACCCTGAACGTATCCCGGGTCTCGCTTTCCATCATCTGCCACGTCATCATCGAATACCTTGATAAGACATCCTAGTCCCAAAAGGGACTTTTTTGTTCGCTTTTTCAGCCGGAAGCCCTTTTTCAGACATCAAAGGGAAACATTTTCGTCAGGGTCTCAATTTATAATTTAGATAGAGAGGAATTGTTTTGTGTATGGATAAGATTAATCACGTCATAGCCCTGACGGCTATCGGCAAGGTCGAGATCGAGGAACATCCGATGTTCACCTGCGATCCCGACAAAATGATCATCAAGACTGACTACTGTGCCCTGTGCACCTATGAACAGCGCGTCTTCTCCGGTGTCCATAAGATCGACCTTCCCCTTATCGGCGGTCACGAAGTAAGCGGCACAATCGTGGAAGTGGGCAAGGAACTGCAGGGAAAGGACTTCAGGGTCGGAGACAAGGTCGTCGTCGGGGTCAACATTTCCTGCGGGACCTGTTATTACTGCCAGACCGGTCAGTCCCAGAGCTGCCCCAATTTCAGCAACCTGATCGTCCAGCCGGGAGCCCCCTATCCGGGTACGGCTGCCTTAATGGTGTATCAGTTGCAGAAGGCCCTGTACGTCTTCAAGTACTATGACGTAACGCCGCAGGAAGCCTGCCTGATCGAACCGATATCCTGCGTGCTCCACAGCGTGGAAAGCGCTGATCCGCAGTTCGGCTATTACGCCGTGATCATCGGCGCCGGCATGATGGGACAGCTGCACAGCCAGCTTGCCCGCCTCAAGGGCTGCATGACGATCGTGATCGACATGAATACCGAAAGACTTAAGCTGGCCAGTCAGCTGGGAGCTACCCACGTCATTGACCCGACAGCTGAAGATGCCCTGGCTAAGGTCATGGAATATACCCATGGCCGGGGCGCGGACATTGTCTTCGATACCACTCCGGCTGCGGAAGTGGCTCAGGACGCCATGAAGTATCTGGCCTATTGCGGCAAACTGGTCATCTACAGCGGCATCTATCCCAATAAGAAGATCGAAGTAGACCCGCATCTGATCCACAAGAGGTCATATCAGATCATCGGCAGCGCCAATTCCAGTCAGCGCGACTTTGTCCGGTCTTCCAGCCTGCTTTCGCACCGGCTGATCGAGGTCAGACCATTCATTGAGGGAGTGTTTGAAGCCAAGGACGCCCAGAAGGCCTTCGAGACCGCTCCCGGACGTTTCCGCAATCTCATCCATCTGCACTTTTAAGGAGATAGAACATGTTAGTAACAGCTAAGGAACTGCTTCAGGAAGCAGAAGAAAGAAAAACCGCCATCGGCGCCTTCAACGTCACCGGCATGGCCACCATGTGCGCCATTCTGGAGGCCGCTGAAGAACTGAATGAACCGGTCATCATCGACTTCGCTCCCGTTCATGAGGAAATGGGCATCATTGAACTGGACAGGATCGGACCCGCCATGGTTGCTCTGGCCAAGGCCTCAAAGGTAAAGGTCTGCTGCCATCTGGACCACGGCGTGGAGATCGACACCATCAGAAAAGCCCTGGAAATGGGCTTTACCTCCTGCATGTATGACGGCAGCGCTCTGCCCTACGATGAAAACGTGACCAATACGAAACGCGTCGTGGAAATGGCCAAGGCTTACGATGCCAGCGTAGAGGCTGAGCTCGGCAAAATGGCCGGTCTTACGCTGAACAACGACCATGTCGTGGAAAACCGAGCCATTGACCGTGCCAACTTTACAAACCCTGATCAGGCAAGAGACTTTGTCAAAGCTACCGGTATCGACATGCTGGCCTGCTCCTTCGGCACCAGCCACGGTCTCTATGTCAAGGCTCCCATACTGGACAGCGAACTCGTCGGAGAACTCAGGGAAGCTTCCGGTGTCCCCATCGTCATGCATGGAGGCAGCGGTGTAACGGCTGAAGAGATCCATAAGTGCGTAAGAAACGGCGTACGCAAGATAAACTACTATACATACATGGCCAAAGCCGGCGGTGAGGCTGTCCGCGACAGCATGCCTTCTGAAGGCCATGTCTATTACCATGACCTGCAGGTCATCGGACGCAAGGCCATGAAGGAAAACGTCAGGCAGGCTATCCTGCTTTTCACCAACAGGGACTGATTCAT
>JAGAFL010000048.1:0-12818 GCA_017612595.1 Erysipelotrichaceae bacterium
CGGCCGCTACTACGACATTCAGAAGGGCGAGATCCTGATCGACGACATCAACATCAGGGATCTGTCCCTGAAACAGCTGCGCAGTGCCATCGGCCAGGTTCAGCAGGACGTCTTCATCTTTACCGGTGACATCAAGTCCAATATCCGCCTTCTCAGCGAAGAGATCAGCGATGAGCAGATCGCTGAAGCGGCCAAGGCCGTCAATGCCAGCCATTTCATTGACTCGCTGCCGAAGAAATATGACGATCCGGTCACCGAAAGAGGCTCTACCCTTTCCGCCGGACAGCGTCAGCTCCTCAGTTTCGCCCGGACGCTGGCCATTGATCCGACCATTCTGGTCATGGATGAGGCAACCGCCAACATCGACACCGAAACCGAACAGCTGATCCAGCAGGCTCTGGAAACCATGATGAAGGGAAGGACCACCATCATGGTAGCCCACCGGCTTTCCACCATTCAGCACGCCGACAACATCATGGTCATCCACAAGGGCAAGCTGAGAGAAAGCGGAACCCACCAGCAGCTGCTGGCCCAGGACGGCATCTATAAGAAACTCTACGAACTCCAGCTGTATT
Source organism: Erysipelotrichaceae bacterium (assembly GCA_017612595.1). Classification (GTDB taxonomy): domain Bacteria; phylum Bacillota_I; class Bacilli_A; order Erysipelotrichales; family Erysipelotrichaceae; genus UBA1783. The sequence goes on from JAGAFL010000048.1 coordinate 576, forward strand.
CCAACAGCTGACAGACCACGTAAAAGCGCAGGTCATGACCTGCGCTTTCCTTTGGCTTATTCGCTCTTTTCAGTGTAGATGATCTTCAGCCTTCTGTTGTTTCCTTCGCCTTCCGATTCGGTACGGATGTGCGGGAAGGTTGACAGGTACTGGTGGACGACCTTTCTCTCATCGTTGGTCATCTGACCCAGTCTGGCTGAGACCTTTGTCTTCTCAACGGTCTTGGCGATCTTCTTTACCATGGCCTTGAGCTTTTCGTATCTTTCTTCCTTGTAGTTGTTGACATCGATCAGCAGGTTGACATGTCTTCTGAACTCCGCGCTGGCGGCCGCCTTGGTCACGTTGGTAATTGACTGCAGGGTCTGGCCGGCCTTGCCGATCAGAACGGCATTGTTCTTGGCGTCAAGCTTGACATTGTAGCCGTCTTCCTCGCGGCTGATCATGATGTCGCATTTCATGTTGATGTTGTTGAAGTACTGCTCCAGATAGTGGTAGATGAAGTCTTCCACGTCCTTCTGGGCAAAGGCTTCGATCACGGCCTTGGCGCCGATGCCGAACAGGCCGCCGGCCTTTTCTTCAACGACATAGTAAACCAGTTCGCTGCTGTCAACGCCCTTGTCGGCACAGGCAGCGCTGACGGCTTCTTCTACGGTCTTGCCTTCATATCTGTTCATTAGTCTACATACCTCTTCTGTACATAAAGGGTCTTGAGCACGTTGATGACGGAGTTGATCAGCCAGTATACGCTCATGGCGATCGGCCAGCCGAAGCCCAGTACGCCGACCATGGCCAGCAGGCTTATGGTCATGACGTTCTGCTGAGAAGCCTGTCTGTTTCCCTTATCGGCATATGCCTTGTAGCTGCGGGAGTTCTTGCGCTTCTTTTCCGCCAGCCACATCGAGATCTTGGAAGACAGGAACTGGGAGATGATCATCAGCACGAAGATGACGACCAGAGGCCAGCCCTGGGACAGATTGGCAGCGGCAGCTCTGGGTGTCGTTGACAGCGGCATGCCGAAGGCGGTTCCGTTAACGACGGCATCAGCTCTCTGAACGGCATAATACATGGCGATCAGGATCGGGAACTGCAGCAGCGGGGTAATGATGGAACCCAGCGGATTCAGGCCGTACTTGTTGTACAGCGCCTGCATTTCCTGAGCCTGCTGCATGCGGGAGTTGTCGTCCGTCTTGCCTTCGTACTTGGCCTGGATCTCCTGAAGCTTGGGGTTGATCTCCTGCATCTTCTGCATCTGTACCGTTGACTTGATGGTAAACGGCAGGGTGATGAGGTTGAATACCAAAGTAACCAGCGCGACAGCGAGAATGGCGCTGCCGGTCCAGGAATTGACCAGGTTGATGGCCTGAGCCAGCGGCCAGACCAGCAGGGCGCTGATGAAGCCTTCGTTCATCATGGCACTCCACGGTGTATCAAGATAAATTACCTTTTCCGGTAAAGTAACGCCGTTTGAGTCAACGTTTCTCTGACAGCCGGTCAATACCGCCAGTCCGATGATGACCAGCAGCACCAGCATTTTCTTCTTATTGAACTTCTTCATTGTCATGCTTCTCCTTAGTCTAGTTAGTCCGTTTATTATTATAAACTGAATTATACAGAACTGACAAATCATTTTTGTTGTCCGCAAAGCTGCCGGAAAGATAGCCCGGACGGACGATCAGGACGTAATCGTAGCCGCTTTTGAAGTCAAAGATCTCGTGGATCATCATCCTGACCTGCCTTCTGATCCTGACCCGTTCAACCGCCTTGCCCAGCTTGCGGCCGGCGGAAATGCCGACACGGTCATGGTCAAAGGCCGCCGGATGGAAGTACAGGACAAACCTGCGGCTGGTGATCCGCTGACCGGCGGTGATGATCTTTTCGAATTCTTCGTTCTTCTTGACGCGGTACTCTTTCTTCATAGGTAAAAAAAGCTGCCCGTGACGGCAACTTCTCTTATGCAGATAAGACTTTTCTACCCTTGGCACGTCTGCGGGCCAAGACGGCACGTCCACCAACAGTTTTCATTCTAGCTCTGAAGCCGCAAACTCTTGAGTGTTTTCTTTTGCTCGGTTGATATGTTCTCTTCATTGTAGGCACCTCCCGATTTCTAAAAATGAGCAATTGCTTTTAAATAATACATAAATTGACATCATTAGTCAACCGGAAAATGCGGTTCTTCAAGCCATTATTGACCCTCCAGGCTGTCATAGGTGTTTTTAAGCATCTCTTCCAATTCAAACTGCGGCTTCCAGCCCAGCGCTTCCAAGGCGGACGCATCCAGATTCATCATGTTTGTTTTCGGATATCCGAATCTGGCCGGGTCCTGATCTTCGACGATGACTTTGATCCTGTCTTCGGCGCAATGGCTGGCAACAAGCTTTGCCATCTCAAAGATGCTCTTATAGGTCTTCTCATTTGCGCAGTTATATGCCCTGCCGGCTTCGCCTCTTAACAGGATCGTCAGTATGGCGGTAACGCAGTCCGCCGTATACAGATAGCATCTCTTTGATTCGCCCCTGGTATGCAGAACGATGTCTTCCCTGTTTCTGGCGCTCCTCATGAACTGGGCGAACACCCGGTTGTCCATGAGGGGGATTCCCGGTCCGAAAGTCTGAGCCAGGCGGGCGATCTTGCAGCTGACATGATATTCACTGGCATAGCCGGCACAGAGATTCTCGCACATTCTCTTTCCTTCCGGATAGCTGCTTCTGACATTTAACTGATTCACCAGACCCATGGTATCCTCGGTGATTTTTTCTTCCGTAGTGACTTCCCCATATACTTCCATGCTGGAAAGATAGACCATGGACCTGACGGCTGTCTTTCTGGACAGTTCCAGCAGCTTTAACGTTCCGTTAATTGCGGTCATCGCGGTTTCTACCGGCTGTTCAACCATGGCCCTTGAATTTGTCTGACTGGCCGCATGAATTATGTAGTCCGCCTTGATCGCAGAGGCGTCCAGCTCGTTTATGTCCGAAACGATGTACTCGATCCGGTCGTCTTCACCGAACAGTGCCGCTGCCTTTTCTCTGTTTCTGATGACCAGAACCAGGGTCAGATTTAAGCTGTATTCGCTGTCAGCACGCAGAAAACTCCACACCAGCCATTTGCCTATCAGCCCTGTGGATCCGGTAATCAGTATTCTGCTGTTTTTGAATGGCGTCCACTCAACAGACTCGACGATTCTTTTCAGATCGTTCTGCACAACAGGATTGTTTACTTCCATGTTTCCCCGTCCATGCCGTAGATCTGGGCGTTTTCCTTCGCTTCCAGAATGGCTCTTAATGAATAATAATCATCAGGCGTCGTTATCTTAATGTTTTCCGATGGCCCGACAACCGTATGGCACTTAAAACCATAGTGTCTCATCAGACAGCAGCTGTCAGTAAAGTCGGTGCGGTTTTCCTGCAATGCCTTCCGGTGGTTGGCCAGAATGTCATCCAGATAGAAACTCTGAGGGGCTCTGGCAATTCTGAGCGAACTTCTTTCCGGGCTCTCCAGAACTTCTTCCCTGTCATCAACCACGACGATGGTTTCGGTCTGCAGAACAGCGGTGATGGCGCTGCCTTTTTCCTCGACGCTTCTCAGATTGTCGGTTATGGTCTTTTCGTCGATAAGAGGTCTTACGCCGTCATGAATAAGGACGATGCTCTTCTCATCCCCGGATATTTCCTTGGCGGCGCACAGGCCATTATAGATTGAAAGCTGTCCGCTCTCTCCCCCGGGAACGATTTTCCTGACTTTTTTCAACGCGAATCTGTCGATGAGTTTCTGCAGATAATCAATGTAATCACGGACACAGGCAATTACGATTGCGTCAATCTCCGGATGCTTCTCAAAATGTTCCAGAGTATATATTATTATCGGCTTGTTGAAAATTTCCAGGAATTGTTTCGGCCTGTCCTTGGAGCCCATTCTCTTGCCTACTCCTCCGGCAAAAATTACTCCTATGTTCATGCGGTTACCTCCGTTTTCATTATACTTGATGCGCCTGTGCTTTTAAAGTTATCTGGGCGCTGCTCTGTCAGGCTGAAAGAAAGAAGCGGCATATAAGCTGCTTCCTTTTGGCTTGTTTAACTGCTCTGTTCCTATTTCCTTACCAGCGCAAACATGATCTTCGGGTAATCCGGCTCTGACTCTGTCAGCCCGTGAGAGATCACCTCAAACTTGTTGGCGTCCAGTTCCTTCAGGAACTGATCAAAGTTGACAACGCGGCTGGCTGCCCTGGCAACGCTCATGGCTTCGCCGCTGCGGTGGATCCGGTCCTCGTCCTGCCAGGCAACATCGATGCCGGTATCGTACTCTTCCGTTCCGTCTCCCTTGCTCAGAATCAGAGCCATGCCCTTGTCGTTGAGGTGGTTTCTGATGTATCTGTAGAAGCCCTTTCGGTCTTCGTCAAGGACCATCATCTGCAGAACGGCAACGGAATAGATGAAATCGTACTTGCCGTGGTCGCTGTTATCCAGAACGTCCATGACCTTATAGGCATCGCGGTTCTTCTCGTCCCTTCTGACGCAGTAGCCGACGGCTTCATCGGAAACATCGGTGGCGATCAGATCAAAGCCCTTCTGTAACAGATAGCGGGCGTCTCTGCCCTCGCCGCAGCCGATTTCCAGCATTTTGTCCCACTGATTCAGATGGTAGTCGTTGATCGTCTCCAGAACCATCGGAGTCGGGTTGTCGCTGTACCAGCTGATGTTGTGCGCGTGGACCTGCTGATAGCGTTTATCATAAACCTGATAGTACTTTGGCATAATTGCATCCCTCATTTCCTTTCTATGATAGCACAAACTCCGGTCATTTTTCACCGTGATTGCCAAGGCAGAAAAAAGACCTGATTGCCTCAGGCCTTCTTCATTAGCTTTCCTATTTTTTCTGGCTGAGAACCAGGGGTATGCTGATCTGCTCGCTGCCTCTCAGAACGGTCAGGGTCACTTCCTGGCCGGCCGTATATCCGTACAGCATTTTCTGCATGGCCGCAAGGTTTTCGACCTTGGTGCCGTCGATGGCAATAATCAGATCCTTTTCCTGCAGTCCGGCCTTTTTGGCGTTTTCTTCCGTTACCTCCATTACCAGCACGCCATAGCTGGTAACGCCATAATTCCAGGCTTTCTGAACCGTGTCGATGCTGACGCACTTGATGCCCAGCTGCGGACGGCCTTCGACATAGCCCTTCTCAATCAGCTGCTCAACAACATCGCGGACAACGTCGATCGGGATGGCAAAGCCGATCCCCTCAACATTTTCGCTGACGCTCTTGGCGTTGACGATGCCGATCAGCTTGCCGTTACTGCTGAACAGTCCGCCGCCGGAGTTACCCGGGGAAATGGCGACGTTGATCTGCATCAGGGTCATCGGAACGTTTTCAATCGTCACTTCCCGGGACAGGCCGCTGATGATGCCGGCCGTTACCGTGCCGCCCAGCGTGCCCAGCGGGTTGCCGATGGCAATGCAGTTCTGTCCGACTGCCAGCGTATCGCTGCTGCCCAGAACGGCCGCCTGCAGTCCGCTGGCGTCAACCTTGATCACGGCCAGATCGCTCTTGACGTCGGTGGCAACCAGTTCGGCGTTGTACTTGTCGCCGTTGGCCATGGTGACGAAGATGCTGCTGGCGCCGTCAATGACGTGGTTGTTGGTGATGATGTAGCCGTCGGTCGAATAGACGACGCCGCTGCCGGCTCCCTCGGTGACGTAGTTGCCGAAATAGCTGTTATACGAGACTTTTTCCGTGTATACTTCCACGACCGCATTCTTTACTTCTTCAACCAGTTCCGTGTAGTCCGTCTGCTGCACCACTCTGACCGTGTCGCTTTCCTTTTCTTCATATACGACGACTCTGCTTGTCTTCCGCCCGGATACGATGTAAGCCGTCAGTCCGGCTGCCGCTGTCGACAGCAGCAGCGAAAAGACGATCGTAAAGATCAGCCATCCGGCCTTAACGCCGGTTCCCTTTTCTTCTCTTTCCTGAGGATAGATCTCCTGACGGAAGTCGCTGATCTTCTCCTCTTCCTTCTTTTCTTCTGTTTTGTTGCTTTCAATATCAAAGTATTCGTCCATGCTTCTGACTCTCCTTTGTTATTTACATACTATTTTGTTTTTGTGTTGTTTTACTGAAGTTAAATTGAAATTATGCTGACGTCCGCTTGCGGGAAGCCAGGATCACCGCCGCCACAAAGGCCAGGACACCGGCAATGCCGGCTGAATAGCCCAAATATTCAGACAGCGGGTTGCTCGTTTTTTCCTTCCGCGGCAGCGTGAAGCGCTGAAGCGTCTTCTCAACGAGGTCATAGCTGTACAGGCGGCTGTTTCCTTCCTCATCCATCAGCTGAATGATCGCATATTCATTAAGACTGGAATTTCTGTACTTCCAGCCGTCAATGCCCTTTTCGCCGACATAGACCTTATAAGGCTGAAAGAGCTCGTCCATTTCCGCAAACTGCTGGTAGTCGCTGTCCATAAGCAGATAGCTGCCGCCGTCAATCTTCACCGGGTCGTAGGTCCTCAGAACCTCGGCCTTTTTTTCGTCATAGACGTAGAAACCCGCCTGTCCGCTGCTGTCAACCAGATAGATAAGACTGAGCTTCCCTCTGGTGAAGATGCTGATCTCTTCGTCTTGAACCGTAATCTTTCTTTCCTCAAAGCCGTCGGGAACGGCAACTCTGGCAAGGTTCTTTACAACTCCCAGGGTCCCTTCCTTAAAGAAAACCGTTGGCTTTTCCTCAACGTAGACGTTAAGGACATAGGTCTTTTTGTCGCCGTTTTCAGCGGTACATACGACTTCGATCCGGTTCCAGCCTTCCTGCAAGGAAAATTCCGTCTTCGCGACCTTCGCCTTGGCGCTGCTGGTCTTGGCGGCGAGCTTCAGAACGGCCGTATTTGCCGGCGCATATACCGTGTATTCCATGATGTCGCTCTCAAATTCGCTTTCCAGCACCATGCCTTCTATCTGCAGATCGGCCAGTGTTGCGTCCTTGGAAAGATCGGTAGGCGCCGGGTTGTTGTTGGTCTTGGCGATGATGCTGATGTTCTTGGTGATCGACTTATCGGAAACGTAATTCTCTGCGTAGCTGGTCCAGTCTTCTACCGTTACGTGAATGGTGGCACTGCCGATCTTCTTGGTCGTCAGCGTCGCGGTGATCGTAACGGTCTTGCTGTCAGTCGGATCAACAAGTATGCGGTTGCCGCTGGTGTTCACCGCTGAGGTAGCCTTGACCGAAAGAGCGCCGAGATAGCTGGTATTGTAATCAATGTAGACCAATGCCGAGCCAACCCCTTCGGAACAGCTGAGCTTGATCGTGATCTTGATCTTGTTTCCCACAACCGGGGAGGATTCGCTGACGGAAACGCTGGCGCTGCCGGTGGCCGCCCGTACTTCCGAAAGGGATGACAGGCCAAAAAGCAGACAGATTGCTAATATGATTACCTTTTTCTTCATTCTTTCACCCCTTTACTGCTTTATCTGGGAAATGTCCAGCAGATGCTTTCTCATGATGATGTAGCCCTTGGTCGACGGCTTGCTTTCGCCGTCAAACAGAGCTGCCTTAAGGAAGGCTCCCTTTATTTCGGTCAGACCGAGCAATACCTTCCGGAAGATCAGATAGTCCTTGGTGCTTATCCGGCCGTCGCCGTCAAGGTCTCCCCTGATGACGATCGTGTAGGTGCTGGTGCCCTCTTTTGTCGTATAGGTCAGTACCTGTCCGCTGGAAAGCGGTGTGCTGTCCGTGATTTCGCTGCCGGAAGCTTCGATCCGTACCTCTGCCTCGCTGTTTACCAATGTTATCTTTGCCTTGAATTCCTGATAGGTCATGCCCAGCTGAAAGCCGCTGAGATAGCCGTCGTTATTGGCAAGATCCAGATCAACGATCATGTCTCCGGTGTATACCTCACTGGGATCCGGGTCATTGGGTGACGGCGGATAGGTTATTGACGTCGGCAGCGCTGTTGCTTCCGGCATGTCCAGATATACAGGGATGCGGAAGTTAAGCTGAAGGTCCAAAGCGGAATTGTTCTTGTAGGTGTTGTACATGATCCGGCTCTGCGAATAGGCAGCCTGAACATTGGTCATGTACTGGTGTGAATAGGTTGAGTAGGAGGTGCAGTTGAACTTCTGCAGATACATCGTGTCCTGTCCTCTGTTGATGTAGCCCTTGGCGATCCACAGAGCGCCGCCGCGGATGGCCTTTACCGGACTTTTCCACGGCCGCTCATAGGTTGTCAGGGAACCGTCCTCGCCGCCGTTGGCAAAGATCAGGCCCTTTTTCCAGTTGTCCGTTCCCGAGGAAGCGCCGATGTTGTAGAAATTATACAGACCGGAATAGGTTTTCCCGTTATAGGTAAAAGCCTCGCCGCTTGTTGCTTTATTGCCGTTTACACCAGATTCCTGCTTGGCCAGAGTAGCCAGATAGATCGGGGAAACAGCCGCGTTTTCATCGGCATCATAGAAGATCTGGGAATAATTCAGCTTGTCTATCGGGTCCTTGCCGGCCATGAAGGTATTATTGAGCACCTGCTGAACCAGGCTCTCTCCTTCGCTGCTGTTGAAGGCCAGATGCAGGAACATGAAGACGTTGGTTTCGTTGAGGAAATTCCGCGGGTCCATGTAATAGGCGATGGTCTCGCTGTTAGCCTGATACCAGCTGGTTCCGTCCAGCGGGATGAACTGTCCGGTTACCGGATCATAGGCGCCTTCCTGCGTGCTGCGGAGGTTGACGTTGGACCCTGATATCAGGTTCTTGCGCAGAACGCTTTCCTTTTCGACCATCGTATACCACTTGATGTTATTGTGGAAGGCAACGAAGTTCCAGTTCGGATGAAGCTTATGCAGCTGCCTCAGCAGGACTACATAGTCGTTCGGGAATCCTTCCTGTTTCATCCGATTTTCAAACTCCATGTCCAGCAGTTCAACGTTAACGGCATTGATGAACACCTCATGGCTGTCGCTGCCGTCCGTAAAGTTCACGCCGTACCACTTTTCCTGTTCGCCTGCCTCTACCGTCTGGGTGATGTCGTAAATGCCATCCTTGACGAAGTACTGTATGGCGCCGTCAATGGTCAGCGGTTCGCTTTCTTCCGACGGCTGCAGCTTCATGGCGATGCCCGCGTTCAAAACCATCAGCTGCTGAGTCTGCTCTTCGGCTGATATGTTAAGCACCGACGAAGTCATGACCATTGCCATAACGGTCAGAATCAGTAAGAATCGTCTGAACATCGCTATTCCTCCATCATAACTGATTATAGCACAATAGCCATTTCACGGTATTTTCTGCGGTTTTCCGCAGATCAGCATCGACTGTTTTTCCATTATCCACCGGGGGAAAAGCGGCTTTTCCCTTCTCTGGTACAACTTGGAAAAACACCGTTTTTCTTTTTATAACCGCACTGTTTTTGTTTGTTTTATGGGGAAAACTGCTGTGAATGCCTGCTGTTTTTCCCCGTTTTCCCCATTTTCCCCATTGGGAAAAGAAGTTTTCCCCATCTTTTTTCCCCCATGAATTTTGTGGAAAACGGGGGAAAACTTCATTTTGTGTTTATATATAATGCTTTCGTAAATCAAGGCGCTGTTAATAACTTTTTGAAACAAATTTTCATATAGATTTTCCCCAGGACGGAGATTATCATTATCTTACGAAAGAGTGATTTTTATGTCTGGATTGAGTTTTATTTGGGAACAAGTATTGGAAAAAATCAATGAGAGTCTTGTTGAAAATAAAAGAGAATCCCTTGCCAGTTATCTCGAAAACACCGAACTTGTTGAACTTGACGATAACAGGGCTGTAATTACCACGCCCTACATGTTCAACCGTCTGATTCTGAACAACAAGGAGAATCTGAACGTCATTGATTCCTGCTTTCAGAATCTGCTGAAGAAGCCGGTTTCCGTTATCGTTCAGACCAATGATGAATACCAGAAGGTTTCCATCGAAGCGGAGATTGAGAAGGCATTGAACGACAACGTCATCGAAGGTCTTACCTTTGATAACTTCGTCGAGGGTCCCTGCAACATTGAGGCTAAAACTGCGGCTTTTTCCGTTGCCAGAAATCCGGGAGTCAGTTATTTCAATCCTCTGGTCATTTACGGTTCTTCCGGTCTGGGAAAGACGCATCTGCTTTCCGCCATCGGCAACTACATCAAGGAAAACGATCAGGACAAGAAATTATTATATATTTCCTCAACCGATCTGGTTAAGGAAGTGACGACATCTATCCGGGAACAGCGAATCGATGAATACAAAAACCAGCTTAACTCGCTGGATGTTCTGCTGTTTGACGACATTCAAAATCTTTCCAACAAACCGAAGACCAATGATGTCTTCTTCGAAATCTACAATGAACTCTACAATAATCATAAGCAGATCGTTCTGACTTCTGACCGTCCTCCTCATGAGATAAAGGACATAGAGGAACGTCTTAAGACGCGTTTTACGCAGGGTCTTTCCGTAACCATCCAGTCCCTGGAGGAACAGACGGCCTATAAAATTTTGGAACAGAAGATAAGGCAGTCCATGCTGAAGGATCAGGGATCAACCATCGAGATCCGCCCGGAAGTCCTTTCCTACATTGCCAAGAATTTCTCTTCTGATGTCCGTAACCTGGAAGGCGCACTCAACCGTCTTCTCTTCTATTCAATCAATTTTTCCAGTTCTGACGTCATTGACCTGAACATGGCCATGGAAGCCTTCCGTGACAACAAGAATCTGAATGACAGTAAAAAAGACGTATTGGAAGTAAAGGACATCATCCGGACTGTTGCCGATTACTACGGACTTACGGAAAAACAGCTCAGATCAAAGTCGCGTACCAAGAACATTGCCAATGCCCGTCACATTTCCATGTATCTGTGCCGCAAGCATCTTGACCTGTCATATCTGCAGATCGGCAAGGAATTCGGCAACCGCGATCATTCCACGGTATCTTCTGCTTTTGAGAAGATTGAGAATAATCTGAAGACCAATGAATCCTATGCCAGAGCCATAGCGGAAATCGAATCAAAACTCCAGTAATCCCTTGCTTTCCACATTTAACAACAGAAAACAAATTTGATAAAATATTGTCATAGAAAGAGATTTTGAGTTTTTCCCCATATCCCCGCTCATAATAATGATAATAATATTCAAGAAAGAAAAATAAATAAGGAGGCGCGCATGTACTTTAAAATCAGCAAAAAGGAATTCCTTGATAAGATCAACATCGTTTCCCGGGCTGTAAGCCTGACCTCTCCGTTGCCCGTTCTTCATAACATCAAGCTGGCAACCAGAGATAATGTTCTTCAGCTGACGGCTTCTGATTCGGACATTTCCATTGAAGCTACCATTTTCGCTGATGAGGAAAACGGATTACAGATCATCAGGGATGGCAGCATTCTTCTTGACGGACGCTATCTTGCCGACATGATCAGAAAGATCGACAGCGAATCCGTGGAAGTTGAAGTCGTTGACGGAACCTATACCAGCATCAGAGGCATTTCCGTTAATTTTGAAACCAACGGCATCAGATCAGACACCTATCCTCTGATTGATTTCTCTGAGCCTGAAGATTCCTTTATCATCAATTCCGGCACGCTGAAGAATCTGGTATATCAGACCTGCTTTGCGGCAAGTGACAAGGAAACCAGACCGGTTCTTACCGGACTGAATCTGAACTGCGAAGGCAATAACATGACATGCGTTGCTACTGATTCATACCGCCTGGCTCAGAAGAAGATCGTTCTCGATACCTTCCATAAGTTCAACGTTACGATTCCGACCAAGAGCATGAATGACATTGCCAAGATCATCGGCGATGATGAGAATGTCAGGATAGCTCTTAATGACAAGAAGGCTCTGTTCATCGCTGAAGAAGTGATGATCCAGACCAGACTGATCGATGGTCTTTATCCGGAAACCAGCCGGCTCATTCCGGCAGAGTTCGCCCATGAACTGGTAGTTGATGCCAGAGACATTCTCAATGCTCTTGACAGAGCCAGCTTCATAAAGAACGAAGGCGTATGCATCATCAAGATGGAACTCAATGAGAATGAAATCAATGTGACATCCAGAACCAATGAACTGATGTCAGCAGAGAGAATCGTTCCGATTTCCTATGTCGGTGAACCGCTGACCATTTCCTTCAAGGGCAATTACGTATATGATGCCATCAGGGCTCTGAATGCTCTTAAGGTAAAGATTTCCTTCAGCGGAAACATGAAGCCGTTCATCATCAAATCAATGGATGACGATGATATTCTGCAGCTGGTTCTGCCGATCAAGA
>JAGAFL010000049.1:0-2987 GCA_017612595.1 Erysipelotrichaceae bacterium
ATCGACCGGCTGATTCCCTTTGTGCCGGCCTTTGTGATCATCTATTACCTCTCCTTCGCCCAATGGGCCAACTACTACCTGCAGATCAGCTTCGGGCCCCGGGAGAAAAGAGACCGCTACTTCAGCGCTGACCTTTTGGCCAAGATGATCTGCCTGGCCATCTTTCTGATCTGGCCGGTGGCCATGAAATGGCCCCAGCTGCCGCAAGACGGCAGCATCTGGACAAGAATTCTGTCGCTTACCTACGGGGTGGATTCCCCGGCCCGCGCCTTTCCATCCCTGCACTGCTTCTACAGCTGGTTTGCCTACCGCTACAGCCGTGAGGCGGAACCTCAGAAAAGAAGATGGCTGGTCTGGCTGCAGCTGGCCTTCTCGCTGGCGGTCTTTGCGACGACCGTGCTCATCAAGCAGCATTACTTCATCGATGTCATCGGCGGCATCGCCGTCGGCGAACTGGCTCTGTTTTTTGCCGACGCCGCCGGTTTGCCGCAGCGCTTCGGTCAGGCGATGGACCGGCTTACTTCAGTGCTTAAGAAAAGAGGTTAACATGAACAGGAGAGACACCGTGCTTGTGATTCTGGTAATTGTGTTGCTGGTACTGTTCGCCGCTTTCGGCTTATTCATCTATAAGATCGAATATGCCAGAACACTGATCGGGACATATGAAGACGGCAGCCGTCAGCTTTTGGTCTATGAGATCGGCGAACCGGGCTTCCCGTTTGGCAACAGCCACTGCCGGCTGGCGCTTAAGCAGGATGGCAGGGAAGTTGACATGATCGATTTCTCAGTCGCCAATGACGGCAAGAGAATGGCGCCGGAGGACTTTGAAGTCTTATGGCTGGCTGAGGGCGTAAGCGTGATAGTCCACGGGGAAGAGCAGGAAGACAGAACCTATGTGCTGTACTCACAGGAAGAAAGGATGCACATTCTGCCGCAGAGCCAGCTGCTGCACGCCAACTTCATCGAATGGGTAAGGGACGGCTTCCGTGCCGTGGTGTGCGACCCGATTGAAAACACCGTCTTTCCTGACGGCGCTGAGCTGACCGTCAGTTTTACCGAAGGGACGTATTTCATCGATCTGGACGGCACGGTAGTCAGTTACCCCGGCCACTCGCTGTTCGACAGATCCGTCAGCCGTCAGCTCAAATGGGTGGAAGGCATGGTCATCGAGATCGAGATCGTCGCTTATGAAGACTACGTGCAGGACAACGGCTTTCGAAACCGGGCAGCCGGCGGGCGGATCGAGAATGTCGATGTCATCGTCGTTGACGCTGACTGAAGACAGGTCTTCAGATAATCGGATAATACCTGAGGCGTCCGCATGGTCATTGCTTGAATGACAGCGGACGCTTTTTGGCGGGAGGATGGATGGAAGAGGGGAAAGGTGTGTTATCATCTAGTTGACGGGAGGAAACCGATGAACATCCTGCATTTCTTCGGCAAGCTGAATTTCCTGGGCTTCTGGGAGATCGTTGAGGAAACGGTCCTGGCTGTGACCTTTCTGGTCATGGTGCTGGACGCGGTGTTTTTCTACCGCCTGTTTCCCCTGGCCGGCCTGGAAAGAAGAAAGGCGCTGATACCCTATTACAACTGGCATCAGATCTACTGCCGCTTCTGGAACTCCTGGGCGTTCTGGGAGCACATCGGCCTGGAGATCGCCGGGATGGTATTGCCCATCGTGATCGGCCTGGTCGGCTATTCGGGCACGGCCATGGTGCTGCTGGCTCTGGACGTCTTTCTGGCCTTTATGGCCTTAAGGCATCACTATGAGATCAACATGAAGATGTTTGAACATTTCGAGGTGCCCAGAGTCTATGTCCCGCTGATCTTCGTTCTCGATCTTTCCCTGCTGGTGATCGTGATCAGAAACCGGAAACGGCGGCAGGATCACTGAGCTGTGGTAAAATAAAGAAAAAGTACGATTCAGCTTCCGGCAGCTGCCGGCAAGCATTGAGGAGGTATGTTATGTCAAGATATGATGAACTGATCGATCAGAACCGCCAGGAAAAGGCTGACAGGATTGCTGAGGAAGCCCGGAAGAAGCTGGAAGGCGAACAGCGCAGGGCCCGCTACGTCGATGCCTTTGCCAGAGCGCTTCCCGAATTCCACCAGGCTCTGGTCAGAAACGGTGTCTGGAAAGAGTACGAACACAAGCAGAAGTCCTTTCTGATCACCCGCCGGGAGATCATCAGGTGCGTGCGGCTGCAGCGCTATGATCCCCGGGAATACTGGTACGTCACGGACAATGCGGCCATTACCGATGACGGCCGCTACCTGCTTTTACAGGGAGCGTGGGACAGTTACACGCTCAAAGCCGGCGAATACTATAAGCTTGACGGTTATGAGGAACTGAGCGCCCGGAGTTTCGCCGAACACCTGTGCGATGTCCTGCATCTGGATAAGAGCAGACAGTTTGTCGACTATAACCGTCAGAAGTACGGCAAATTCAATTACGCGCTGCAGAATGACGAATATGACGAGGTGGCCTTTCAGTATTTTGCCTTCTGCCTGCCTAAATAGTCGCATCAGCGTCTTGGATACTGAGAAACGATTATAAAAGCGAAGAATGGTAGACTCCATTATTATAAATTAGCATTAGATTGCATTTGGTAGGGTAAAATCGCTAAAGTATGAGACGATTGTTATTTCTTACCACAGACTAAGTTGCTAACTGAAGAAAGGATAGTTATATGAAGTATACGGTAAGTGAGAAAAAAGTATTAAAGAAACTGAGGATTCCTGATTTTAGACACATGACAAAGGATAAAGTCATGAACTTTGCAACTATGCTTCCTTATATGGACCCTGAAGTGGCAAAGAAGGCTTTAGAGCAGTTCCCATCATTCAAGGATTTAGCGGGTGATATGGTGACTCAATATAAAGCTATCATTGACAAGGCCTTTGAGGAAAACAGAATTAGTCAGCAAGCTTTTTATAATGCCTGCAACTCCATCATACAATCATTGCAAGAAGAGCTTCGAGACGAC
>JAGAFL010000050.1:0-4626 GCA_017612595.1 Erysipelotrichaceae bacterium
CTGGCCGCCGGACAGGGTACTGACCGCCGCCTGAGCGAAGCCGGCCATTCCAACCTTATTAAGATAACTGACCGCCTTTTCCTGAGCTTCCCTACGGCTGGTCTTCAGCACGCTGAGCTGCGGGATCACGCAGTTTTCCAGCACGTTCATGTTACTGAAGAGGTTGAACTGCTGGAAGCACATGCCCACCTGCGCCCGGTAGGCGTTGATGTCCCCGGTCTTCAGAATGTTTTCGCCGAATACCCTTATCTCGCCACTGTCCGGCAGTTCCAGCAGGTTGATGCAGCGCAGAAGGGTCGACTTTCCCGAGCCGCTGCGGCCGATCAGGCAGACGACTTCTCCCTGCTCGACATTGAAATCCACGCCCTTGAGAACTTCCAGCCGGCCGAAGCGCTTGTGAATGTTTCTGATCTCAACCAATGACATGGCGGTCACCTTCGTTTCTGCCGCTCATGGCCAGGGCCATGGAGTGGGGGTTGGTATTGCTCATCGGCAGCGACATGCTGTCCTGACTGATGCGCTTTTCGATGAAGTTGAGAATGATGCTGGCGGCAGCGGTAAGCAGGAAATAGATCAGGGCCTCAAGGAAATAGGTCTCGGTAAACAGGAACGTGGATCCGGCGATCGACTTGGCCTGGAACATCAGTTCGGTGATGGAGATGATCATCAGCACGGAACTGTCCTTGATATTGACGATCAGTTCGTTGCCGACCGCCGGGAAGGCGTTCTTAAGCGCCTGGGGAAGAATGACCTTCATCATCGTCTGGCGGTTGCTCATGCCCAGCGCCCTGGCCGCTTCCGACTGGCCGACATCCACGGACTGAATGCCTGAGCGGATGATCTCGGCCATGTAGGCGCCGGTATTGACGGATATGACGACCATGGCTGCCTGCAGGCAGCTCCAGTGCAGAGCATCCAGCAGCAGGTAATAGATGAACAGCGCCTGTACCATCATCGGGGTGCCGCGGAAGATGCTTATGTAGATGCCCAGTATCATGTTGACGATCTTCTTCAGGATCCGGGCAGCCGGGGAGGCGTTATGATCCGGCTTTACGGCCCTTATGCCGCCCACGATCAGACCGATCACCAGGCCCGCCAGGGTTCCCGTGAGGGCCACTGACAGGGTCGTCCGGATCCCCAGCAGAAGGCTGGTGCCGTATTTCCTGATGATCTTTATGATGTTGCTGATGAACAAGGCTATTCACCTGCCGGCTGTCTGTCCGTAGCTTCCAGCATCAGCTGCTGGCGGTCAGCTTCGCTGATGCTGTCAAGGGCCGCCTGAAGGCTGTTGAGCAGCTCCGTGTTGCCCTTCTTTACCGCGATGGATACGGAAGCGTCCTGTTGGCTTCCGGAAAAGCCGCTGCCGTCAGTAAAGCGCACATAGGTGAGGGAGGGATTGGCAGCGGTGACGCCGATGGCGACCGGCAGTTCCGAAGTGACCGCGTCGATGCCGCCGGCCAATAAGGCCTGAATGGCGGCCGGGAAGGTCTCGGCGGCCGGCATGTGGATGACGCCGGGGATCTGCTCGATGATGTCGTCGTAAACGGTGTTGATCTGGCCCTGAACCTTATGGCCGGCCAGCTCGGCAATGCTGCCGATCCCGGTCAGCCCTCCGTCCTTGCGGACGATGATCACTTCTTCCGATACGTAATAAGGAGTGGTAAAGTCGACGACTTCCCGGCGGTCCGCCGTGTCGGTCATGCCGGCAATTACGGCGTCGATCTGATCGTGCTGCAGCGCCGGGATCAGATTATCCCAGTCCAGCTTGACGACCTGTACTTCCATTCCCAGCTTTTCCGCCAGCAGGCTGGCGATGACGACGTCGAAGCCGTCGGCGTAGTCAACCGAGGAAATGGCGACCGTCGTAGCGCCCGGGGTCGTGGTCGTCCAGTTGAACGGAGCGTAGTTGCACTCCATGCCTACCCTTAAGACCGGCTTTTCGGACGGCTGCCGGTCATTGCCGGACGGGCTGCAGCCGGCAAGCAGTAAAACAACTGATAAAATGATTAAAACCTTCTTGAAACTCATATGATGTCCTCCTTGTTTCAAAACAATAAAACCGTACATGCCATCACGTACGGTCATTAATGAAACAGTAACGATCATATGTAATAGCGCCTCTTCCGTTAAGAAGGAGTGACATGGATCTTCTCCATGCCCCCACGCATAATGCCTGCCGGCATTACCGTTCGGCGGCGATTGCCTTTCACCAGATTCTCTGCCTGCCGGCTCCCCTGGCTACTCATCTGCGCCGCTACCTCTATGTAGTTTTATTAATACTAAATTATATATATCCGCTTTCCGTTGTCAAATGAAATTACCAGATTTTTAGCGGAAACCGGCGCCCGGAAGGCAGAAAACCGGTCACTCAGCCGTCTTCAGCGTGCTACAATAGGGAAAAAGGAAGGAAAGCATCATGGAATACAAACGCATCGATAATGTCATCATTGCCCGCATTGACCGCGGGGAGGAGATCGTGGAAACCCTCAGGCTGATCGCCGAAAGGGAAAACGTCACCCTGGCCAACATCAATGCCCTGGGCGCCGTTGACGACTTTACCGTCGGCGTCTATAACGTCGACAGGCAGCAGTACTTCCGAAACGACTTTCAGGGAGCTTATGAGATCGTCTCGCTGACCGGCTCAGTCAACACCATGGACGGCGAATACTACAGCCACCTGCACATGTGCGCGGCCGATGAAGAAGGCAGGGCCTTCGGCGGCCACCTCAACCGGGCCGTCGTCTCGGCTACCTGCGAGATGTTCATCTACGTTCTCGACGGTACGGTAGACCGTTTCAGGGATCCTCTCACCGGTCTCAATCTCTTCAAATTCTAGTTAAGAAACCCAAAAGAATGGTATAATGAAAAAAGAAAACACAGGAGGATATTATGACCTATAAATTAGTATTAGTCAGACACGGCGAAAGCGAATGGAACAAGCTGAACCTCTTCACCGGCTGGACAGACGTAGACCTGACCGAGACCGGACACCAGGAAGCTGCCAACGGCGGCAAGCTTCTGAAGGAAGCCGGCTTCAGCTTTGACGTCTGCTACACGTCCGTACTGAAGAGAGCCATCCATACCGCCAACCACGTTCTGTTTGAACTTGATCAGGAATGGATCCCGGTCATCAAGCACTGGAGACTCAACGAAAGACATTACGGTGCCCTGCAGGGCCTCAACAAGGCTGAGACAGCCGCCAAGTACGGCCAGGAACAGGTCACCTTATGGAGACGTTCCTATGACGTCCAGCCGCCGGCACTGGAACCGGATGACAAGCGCAACCCGGCCAATCAGCCGATCTACGCCGATGTCGATCCCGCCGACCTGCCGCTGACCGAATGCCTGAAGGACTGCGTCGCCAGAGTTGTTCCCTACTATGAAGGAACCATCAAGGAAGACATGAAGGCCGGCAAGAAGGTCATCATCGTTGCCCACGGCAACTCCCTGCGTTCGCTGGTCAAGTACCTGGACAATATCTCCGATGAGGAGATCGTCGGACTCAACATCCCCACCGGCGTCCCGCTGGTCTACGAACTGGACGAACAGTTCCAGCCTGTCACCCATTATTACCTGGGAAATGCCGACGAGATCGCTGCCAAGGTCAACGCCGTCGCCAACCAGGCCAACGCCAAGAAGGGTTAAACATTACCGATAACGCATAAAGGAGCAGCAAATGCTGCTCCTTTTGCATGCCTTAAAGCGCTGTTACCGGAATTCGATGACCAGCGTCTTGCCAAGTCCTTCCGCCAGTCTCTGAAGCGTTCTGATGGAAGGATTGGCCGTCCCGTTTTCCAGCTTGCTGATGTCAGACTGAGCGATGCCGGTTCTTTCAGATAATTCCTTCTGCGTCATTCCGGTAGTCGCTCTGGCCTCAATCATGGCCTTAATGATCTGATATTCCGGCTGAAGAGCCTCCCACTCTTTCCTAAACTCCGGGTCCTTGAGATCCTCATTCAGAATATCTCTGAAATATCTGGGCATTTCGTCACTTACCTCCTCTGCTCAGAAAACGCTGTCTCCTCTTTTTTGCTAATTCTATCTCCTGAGGCGGCGTTTCCTGTGTTTTCTTAACAAATCCATTGGTCATGATTATCCTTTTGCCATAATAGAAGAAATACAGGATCCTGACAGAGTTTGAACTGTAAGCCGCTCTGATCTCAAAGATTCCGTCATCCAGGTGCTTTGAATATGGTTCGGTAACCCGGTTTCCGTATTGTTCCAGAAGTTGCATTATCATTTCCACCTTTGCCTTCATCTTCTTATCAAGACTGCGCAGGAATTCCTCAGCCGGACAGGTTCCGTCATTCTCCTGGAAAAACTCAATAATGAACATTCATGACTCCTCCATTATATAGGATATATCCTATATTTTCAACAGGCATTTCCGCTCTGCACCTTATTCTTGTCGGAGATCATCAATATTCCTTAAAAGCACAAAAAAACCGGCGACTTGCTATTTTTGCAGGGGCAGGCCCAACTATCTTCGCCGATGAAGTGCTTAACTTCTGTGTTCGGGATGGGAACAGGTGTGACCACTTCGCTATAATCACCGGATCTTTTGTGTGGAGAGATGATTCTCTCAAAACCAAATAACAGATAAGTCTTTTCTCATGTCAGGGCGTC
>JAGAFL010000051.1:0-10093 GCA_017612595.1 Erysipelotrichaceae bacterium
CCTTGATGGTGCCGGTAATGATGTCGGTTGACGGTCTCTGGGTGGCCAGGATCATGTAGATGCCGGCCGCTCTGGCCAGGGAAGCCAGCCGGGTGATGCGCGGTTCTACTTCATTACGGTGGGTCATCATCAGGTCAGCCAACTCATCGATGATGCAGACGATGCTGCAGAGCTTCTGATCGTCCGCTACGGACTTATTGTACTGGTCGATGTTCTGACAGCGGTTCTGTGAAAACATGTCAAACCGCTTTTCCATGATCTGGATCAGCTTGGCCAGTGCTCCGGCGGCCTTGTCGGTTTCGGTGATGATCGGGGTGATCAGATGGGGAATGTTGTCAAAGGCGCTGAATTCGACCTTCTTGGGGTCGATCAGCAGCAGTTTGACTTCATCCGGACGGGCTCTCATCAGAATGGTCATGATGATGCTGTTGATGCAGACGCTCTTACCGCTGCCGGTAGCGCCGGCGATCAGCATGTGCGGCATCTTGTTGATCGAACCGTAGATGCCCTTGCCGGCGATGTTCTTGCCGACGGCGATCATCAGCGGGTTGAACTGGTATTCATCGGGAACGTCCTTCAGCATTTCCTTCAGGGTAACCAGAGTCGGCCTGACGTTCGGTATCTCAATGCCGACGGCTCTTTTGCCCGGAATCGGCGCTTCGATGCGCACGTCGCTGACAGCCAGAGCCATGCGGATATTTCGTTCGATGGTCGCGTATTTGTTGATGTTGAAATTGCTCTTGGGAACGATCTCAAACTGGGTGATGGACGGACCGAT
Organism: Erysipelotrichaceae bacterium; assembly: GCA_017612595.1. Classification (GTDB taxonomy): domain Bacteria; phylum Bacillota_I; class Bacilli_A; order Erysipelotrichales; family Erysipelotrichaceae; genus UBA1783. Next base: position 779 of record JAGAFL010000051.1, read on the forward strand.
GTTGTAGCCTTCCAGTGAGGAATCCAGATCAAAGGAAGACAGGATCTCGGACAGGCTTGCCCACTTCTCCCTGGCATTGTCGCGGTTGACGTTGCTCTTGTCGATGACCGGGGTATCCAGATAGGACAGTGACGGCAGCATGTAGTTCTTCTGGGCGGAAGCGGACTTGTCGCCGGCCGGGACAAAGGCCGGCTTTTCCGGCTGCTTTGCGGCGGCCGGGGTAACAGTCTGTTCCTTCTTTTCCTGCTTCTGAAGCTTCTGCTGTTCTTTTTCGAACCGGCGCTGCTCTTTCTTAAGGCGCTTTTCTTCCCGTTTCTGCTCATCCAGATCAAAGAAGCTGGGCTGACGGTTCTTCTCCGCGGCCGTCTTCCTGGTTCCCTCAGGCTTTTTAAGCGTCTTCAGGCGCTTTTTGATCTCTTCGGTATGAATGAGTATGCCGACGATGAACAGCACGCAGATGACGATTATGACGCCCCAGTAATCGGCTGCCGAGGCAATAAGTCCGTAGAGAGCGATTCCCAACAGACCGCTTCTGCCCATGGCCTTACCGGCGAAGATCTCCCTGGTATTATGGAAGTACTCGCTGATAAGCTTGAGCGGTTCCTGGCTTTCCTTAAAGGACAGACAGGCCAGTATCAGCGCCGTAGCCAGAAAGAACAGGATCATGGTCACGATCAGCTTGGCCGGCATTTCCACCTTATAGGCCTTTAAAAGGCACATGATGATCACGATCACATAGGGCACAAACCAAAGCTGGCCGAACAGATAGCTTCCCGCACTGAAAAGCCATCTTCCCAGAAAGCCTGTCATCTCATGCATGAGAGCGATCAGGCACAGGACGATCGCGATGATCAGATATGTATAGCCGATAAAGGAATTCTGGCCGGCGGCCTTTTTCTTTCTTCGGGTCTTACTCATTAACATCAGCTCCTATATGTTTATCTCAATGATGGCGGGCAGGATCATCGGCTTCTTGCCGGTTTCGCGGAAGACGTACTTGGCGACCATTTCGCGCATTTCCGCCCGCGCTTCCAGGTTCACGAATTCGCCGTTGGTGGCCTTTTCCTCGATCATGTCCACGCACATGTTGGCGAGATTCTTGATCAGGTACTCGGAATCCTTCACGTAGATGACGCCGCGGGACTGAATGTCCGGTCCGGCAATGACGTGCTTGGTATTGTAATCAATGGCAATGCCGATGATGATGACCCCGTCCGTGCTCAGCAGTTCCCTGTCCTTGAGTACGGATGAGGTAATGTCCTTCTTCTCTTCTTCGTTGATCAGATTCTCACCGATGTTCTCGATGACGCTGGCTGTCGATTTCAGTCTTCCGTCCTCGAATTCGGCGATCTGACCGTTATCCAGAATGATGATCTTGTCGGGTGTAAAGCCGATCTCCACGGCCAGATTGGCCGCATTTACGAAGTCGCGGTAGGAACCGGCGACCGGCAGGAAATAACTGGGCTTCAGCAGGGACAGGAACATCTTGATGTCTTCCTGAGATGGGTGCATTGACAGCACCTGCTTCTTATCCAGCTTGACGACATGGACGTTGTCACGGTAGAGTTCGTTTTCCATGGCGCTGGCTTCCTTCTCGGCGCCGCTGACGGCGGGAGAGGCAATGATGACGGTATCGCTTCCGCGCAGTTCGATCTCCTCATCTTCACCGATGGCGATTCGGTACATGCCGTTGAAGACGCGGGCACCGAATCCGGTTACCAGAATGATGCAGTCATCGATCTCGTTGCGGAAGGCTCCCGGAGTAAGCAGGGTATCCTTGGGCGGAACGTAGTAGTCGTTCTCGGCAAAGACGTTGAGGTAGGAACGGAACTTAGCATCCCGGCAGTAGATCTTCTTATGGAATTCAGCCGCCAAATCGAAGATCTCCTTGATGCGGAAGTAGTTCTGTCCGTAGACGGTGATGATGATGCGTCCCTGAGCGTCTTCAAATACCGGACGCAGATGGCCTGAGATGCAGTGGTTGGGTGAGGTGAAGCCCGGACGGTCAGCATACATGCTTTCGATCATCGCGACCAGAACGCCCTGCTTGCCGATCTCGGCCACCTTGCCGATGTCGGTCCTGAAATAATCGCTGGTCAGATCGAAGTAGGTCACGTATTCGCTGGCAAAGACAACCTGGCCTTTCGGCGTATCGATCGCGATGCCGATGGCTTCCGGTGTTGAGGAAGTCAGTCCGAAGCTGGTCACCCTGACTCCTTCTATGACGGTCTCGCCGCTGCGCGGCAGTTCATGAAGGGCATATTTTGTCACATTGCTTTCCTTCAGGTATTCCCTCAGAAAGCGCAGGCAGATGGGGGTGGCATAGACCGGGACGCTGATCTCCTTCAGCAGGAAGGGGACGGCTTCCATCATGTCGTCATGCATGTTGGTCACGATGACGGCCTTTACCCTGTCCCTGTTTTCCACCAGATAGGTGATATCGCAGGTCACGTAGTCGATGCCGAACTGGGAGATATCCGTTCTCTTGATGCCGCAGTTAACGATGTAGATCGCCTCATCGATCTCAACGCAGTAAAGATTCTTTCCGTTTTCGTCAAGCCCGCCCAGGGCGTAAAGCTTCAGATTATTCATTCTCTGCCCTTTCTTCGGAAATGTCGATTCCATTGAGGGAATTCTTCATTCCTTCCGTTATCCTTACATCTATTATATCACCAACCCGGGCCTTTCCGCTGCGGAAATTGACCAGTTTCTGCTGGCGCGTATAACCGGACATGACCGTTCTGTCAGTCTTTGAGAAGCCGTCGACCAGAACATCACAGACTCGGTTTTCCCAGGCCTTGTTGCGCATCTTTGAGTATTCGCCCAGTTTCTGATTAAGGATGGCCAGCCTCTCCTTCTTCTCTTCCATCGGCGTGCTGTCAGCCATCCGGGCGGCTGGCGTGGATTCCCGCGGGGAGTAGATGAAGCTGTAGGCGTTGTCATAGCGGCAGTAATCGACCACGCTGAGGGTATCCAGAAACTGCTGGCTGGTCTCATTGGGGAATCCGACTATGATGTCGGTTGACACGGCAACCTCGCTCACACGGCTTACAATGCGGTCGTAGAGGGCCAGATACTGCTCACGGGTATATCTTCTGCCCATGAGCTTCAGTATTTCGTCATTGCCCGACTGCAGGGGCAGATGAATGAAAGGCATGATGTTCTCTCGGTCGGCGATCGCATCGATCATGGCGTCGGTGAAGTCCCAGGGATGGGAGGTCGTGAATCTCAGTCTCTCGATGCCCAGATCGGCAACTTCATTCAGCAGCGTCGCGAAATCGTATCCTTCGTCCAGGTCCTTGCCGTAGGCATTGACATTCTGGCCGATCAGCGTGATCTCCCGGTAGCCGCTGTCGATCAGCTGGCGGCATTCCCTGATTACGTCATCCTTCAGCCGGCTGCGCTGCTGTCCTCTGGTATAGGGGACGATGCAGTAGGTGCAGAACTTGTCGCAGCCGTCCATGATGTTGACGAACGCCTTATGCCTGCTGGTCCTGATGGTCGGCAGGCCTTCATATATCCGGCCCTGTTCAGACAGCACCTCAATGCTGCGCTGATCGTTTCTGATGATGTTTTCCAGCAGGGCCGGCAGTCGGTAAATGTTATGAGTGCCAAACATCAGATCGACGACCGGGTATCTGTCGACGATCTTTCTTGCCATCTTTTCCTCCTGGGCCATGCAGCCGCAGACACCCACGATCAGCCGCGGGTTACGGCGCTTGTAGGCCTGCAGAAAACCGAGCTCGCCGACGACCTTGTTTTCGGCGTTCTCTCTGATGGCGCAGGTATTCAGGATGATCAGATCAGCCTGAGCCAGATCCTCGGTGCTTGTAAAGCCCATTTCCTCCAGGATTCCGCAGATGACCTCTCCGTCGCGCACGTTAGCCTGGCATCCATAGGTACTGACATGGTAAATCAGTCCGTTACCAAGGATCTTCTGCTCTTCGCTCAGGACCACGGGATCTCTGACGATCTCGCTGCGGTAGGCGCGGCTTCTTACTCTGGCATCCCTTTCATTTGGCAGCTTGAATTCACTCATAACGCTTTTTCCCTTAAAAAACCAAGCGGTGTGCTTGGTTTAGTCTTGACTAATTGCTCCTACAGGACATGTAGCGACGCAGGCGCCGCAGTCAATGCAGATATCCTGATTACTTTCAGCCAGTCCGTCTTCACCGAGTGCGAGGGCTCCAACCGGACATACTTCAGTGCAAGCACCACATCCAAGACAAAGTTCCTTATTTACTGTAACAGGCATAATATCAACTCCTTTATCATTGCGGCAATCTTGCTTTTCTTCAGCATCAGGTCTGATCTGAATGCGGCTGATTGCCGTCGCCTCCTTTTTAACCAAATCAATGTCACATATCACTGCTGACAGGATGCCCTCGCCCTGGGCGACGGTATACCTGGTCGGCAGGTTGTGAACGTTATTGTCAATGACCTCGGCCGTGTCCCTGCCGATGATGGAATCATACGGTCCGGTCATGCCGACGTCACAGATGAATCCGCAGCCCTGATGGATGGCTTCATCAGCCGTCTGGACATGGGTATGGGTACCCACGATCAGCTGGCAGTCTTTGCGGAAGTATTCCATGAAGAGGTATTTCTCCCCAGTGGCTTCGCCATGGAAATCAACGATGCGGATGTCGCACGGGTGCTCTTCCATCAGCCTGGCAAAGGCCGTAAACGGACTTTCGGAACACTGATCCATGAAGACCGAACCGTAGATGTTGAAGATGCCGATGCTGGTGCCTTCTCTCTCGATGATCTTCACGGAACTGCCGATGCCCACCGGCAGCATGTTCTCCGGCCTGATCAGCCTGTCAGCGTCTCTGATGAAGGTCAGGACGTTATCCTTGCTGAAGGCATGGTTTCCCAGGGTGATGCAGTCAGCGCCGAGAGCTACCAGCTGATCGTAGATCTTTCTGGTAATTCCCTTGCCGTGCGCGGCATTTTCACCGTTGATGATCAGCAGATCATAGCCGTATTCTTCCTTAAGCTGCGGCAGATAGCCGGCCAGCGCATTCCTTCCGGATCGGCCGACGATGTCACCGACGAACAGAACTCTCATGTTATCTGGCAACTTCGTTCGCTCTGGTTTCCCTTATTACGGTTACCTTGATCTGACCCGGATAGGTAAGTTCGCTTTCGATCTTGTCCTTGATCTCTCTGGCCAGACGGTAGCAGTTGATGTCGTCGACCTTGTCGGGCTGAACCATTACGCGGATCTCTCTGCCGGCCTGAATGGCATAGCTCTTCTCGATGCCTTCAAAGCTGTTGGCGATCTTCTCAAGTTCCTCAAGACGGTTGACGTAGTTTTCCAGAGACTCGTAACGGGCTCCCGGTCGGGCGGCTGACAGAGCGTCGGCAGCGGCGACCAGATTGGAGATGATGTTGGTCGGTTCGGTATCGCCGTGGTGGGAAGCTATCGCGTTGACGACGGTCTCGTTTTCGCCGTGCTTCTTGGCAACCTTGACGCCCAGCTCCACGTGTGAGCCTTCCTGTTCGAAGTCGATGGCCTTGCCGATGTCGTGCAGCAGGCCGGCTCTTTTGGCCAGCGACTGCTTGACGCCCAGCTCGGCGGCCATCATGCCGGCCAGATGAGCGACTTCCAGCGAATGCTGAAGGACGTTCTGACCGTATGAGTAGCGGTATTTCAGCCGGCCGATCAGTCTGACAAGTTCCCTATCGATGCGGCCCAGGCCCAGCTGGAAGACAGCGTCTTCACCGGCCTTCTGAATGACTTCATTAAGCTCCTCGGTCTTCTTGGCAACGACTTCCTCGATGCGGCCCGGCTGTATGCGGCCATCCTTGATCAGATGTTCCATCGTCAGTCTGGCGATTTCCCTTCTGATGGGATCGAAGCAGGAGATCGTGATTGTCTCGGGGGTATCATCGATGATCAGGTCGACGCCGGTAGCCTGTTCAATGGCCCGGATGTTGCGGCCTTCACGGCCGATGATGCGGCCTTTCATTTCCTCGGAAGGCAGACCAACAACAGAGACCGTGCGGTCTATGGTTTCTTCCTGGGAGTATCTCTGAATGGCCTGACCGATGATGTCCCGGGCAATTTCCGAGGCATTGGCCTTGGCCTTTTCTTCCTCATCCTTGACATAGGCGGCCATCTCGTTGGCAGTCTGTGTCTTTACCAGATCGAACAGCTGCTCCTTGGCTTCGCCGGCGGTCATGCTGGCGACCTTTTCCAGGACAGCCTGCTGGCTGTTGATCTTGTTTTGCAGTTCAGCTTGCATCTTATCGAGCTCTGCAGACTTCTTTTCGTTTTCTTCTAGTTTATCGCTTAATTGTTTTTCTCTTGATTGTACTTTCTCTTCCTTAAAGTTTAAAGAACTCTCGCGTCTGATGAGCTTGTTTTCGGTATCATTAAGTTCCTGACGCTGTTTCTTTATTTCCTTTTCTGCAGCAAGTTTCAATTCATAAGCTGAATTCTTTCCGTCAAGGACAGCCTGTCTCTTGATCGATTCAGCTTCAATATTAGCTTCCTTTAAAATTAAACTAGCTTTTTCCTGGTTCTTGTTCAGACCCAGCCGGGAGATGATCATCATGATGACGATACCTGCCAGAATGCCTACAATGCCGCATAAGATGAAAGGCATATTTTCCTTCATGTTATATATCCTCCATCATATACACAGTAAATCTTATCACACAATTGTGATTTATACACTAGTTTTATGTGAAAAATGATAAGATTTTCGCAAACCTCTCCTTCTTCACGCTTCATAAAAGTGCTGTCAGAGACAACACTTTCATAATTTTCCTTAAGTTTGCGGCCCGTTTTTCAGGCTTCAGCGGTGAGGCGCTTTTCCGCCAGCAGCTTATGCAGCTTCTGATCGATCTCCTCGGTGAATTCGGGATGCTCAAGCATGTAGGCCCGGACGTTTTCCTTGCCCTGACCGATCTTTTCGCCTTCGTAGGAGAACCAGGCACCGCTCTTCTCGATGATGCCGTAGTCTACGGCCAGATCGATCACCTCGGAAACGTGCGAGACGCCTTCGCCGTAACGGATCTCTACCGTGCAGGTCTTAAACGGCGGGGCAACCTTGTTTTTGACGATCTTGATGTTGGTCTTGTTGCCGATGATGTCGGCGCCCTGCTTGATCGGTTCGCCCTTGCGGACTTCCAGACGGATCGAGGAATAGAATTTCAGAGCCCGGCCGCCCGGGGTAGTTTCGGGATTGCCGAACATGATGCCGATCTTTTCCCGCAGCTGGTTGATGAAGATGACCGTGCACTTTGAACGGTTCATGGCGCCGGCCAGCTTGCGCATGGCCTGGGACATCAGTCTGGCCTGCAGGCCGATCGAGGAATCGCCGATGGTGCCGTCCAGTTCCGCCTGGGGAACCAGAGCCGCCACCGAGTCGACGACGATCAGGTCGATGGCGCCGGACTTGATCAGCAGTTCGGTTATCTGCAGAGCCTGGTCGCCGCTGTCGGGCTGGGAAAGAATGAGATCGTCGATGTCGACGCCCAGTTTCTTGGCATACATCGGGTCAATGGCGTTTTCAGCGTCGATGAAGGCCGCCTTGCCGCCGGACTTCTGAACTTCCGCGATGGCGTGCAGGGCCAGGGTAGTCTTGCCGCTGCTCTCCGGTCCGTAGATCTCAATGATCCTTCCGCGGGGATAGCCGCCGATGCCCAGTGCCTGGTCGATCAGCAGCGATCCGGAGCTGATGGCGTCTTCTTCAACCTTGACGCTGTCGCCCAGACGCATGATCGCGCCTTTTCCATACGTTTTCTCAATTTCCTTTATCGTATCCGCCAATGCTTCGTTTCTGTCTTTTTCTGCCATCTTTCTATTCCTTTCCTGAATCAGACTCTCTGAGGACTTCCATCAGTCTTTCTGTCATCAATTCAACTATCCGTAAGCGCAGTTCATTGCGCGGCGCATCGATCAGATCCCGGTAATCGTAGTATCTGCCGTTCATGCAGATGCATGAATATACCAGCCCTCTGGGCTTTCCTTCCAGAACATCCGGTCCGGCATTGCCGGTAAAGGATACACCGATGTCCGTCCGGAAGATCTCCGCAATGTTGCCGGCCATTTCCCTGGCTGTCTGCCATGATACGACGCCGAATTCATCGACGGTCTTTTGGCTGACATGGGCAACGTTCACCTTTATTTCATTCCAGTAGGTAACGATTCCGCCCTTCAGGGTGGCGCTGACTCCCGGAATCTCCGTCATCTTCTGACAGAACAGTCCTCCGGTTAATGATTCGCAGCTGGCTATCGTTAATCCTGAATCAATCAGCTTTTTTACCAGAAGATCCACTATTTGCTCTCCCAGATGTAGGCCTTGCCCTGGCTGTAGTAGGATACGCCGGAAGCCAGTGACATCAGCGTTGAGAACCACAGCAGGATGTCCGCCATGGGAATGTTCACATACTGGAAGGGGATGTTGTTCAGCAGTATCACGATGATGCACAGCATCTGTGAAGCGGTCTTGAGCTTACCCAGAGTCCTGGCGCTCATTACCACGTTGCGGCTGGAAGCGATCAGCCTGATCCCGTCCACTACGATGTCTCTCCAAACCATGATCAGAACCGGCACCGCTGAAATGAGGTTTTCCGATGCGAACAGGATGAACATGGTGGTTGTCAGACACTTGTCGGCAATCGGATCAGCGAACTTGCCGAAGGTCGTGACCTGATTATTCATTCTGGCCAGAAAGCCGTCAAGGAAATCGGATACCGAGCCCAGAATGAACAGCACCAGAACGATGATGTTCTTGAGCGACAGGGTCAGATAACCGATATGATAGCTTGGCAGCTCCAGTCCCAGCTGGGAATACGGAAGTACCCATACCAGAACGATGATCGGAATCAGTATCAGTCTGAATAATGTCAGTTTGTTCGGTAAGTTCATAGCTTTCACCTCTTTGATATTATAGCATAATCGCTTACATAGTGATTATATCAATAACTTGATTAGATTTCAAGTTAATGCAGAAAACGCTTTTCCCATGAAAAAAAGAACGCCTGAGCGTCCTTTTATGCTAACTAACCGTAAGCCATGTTCTGTCCCTGCTGAGCAGGTGGCAATCATTTATCTACGCTTGCGCGTCCCTGGCCGCTTCATTTCGCGGTTTCGGATTCCCCTACCAAAATTTGGGTTTCTCACTTATGGGGTTTACATCGTTCCACTTCCGCCGTTTCCGGCGGAACTCCGTCACTGTTGCACTTTACGGCCCGCCACCATGGATCTCTCTTTAGGTCTAGTTGCCGCCGTCTGAGCCTGGCTTTATTTATTATACCAGCATAATCGTTACTGCCGTCGCAGGCAGTGTGAGCATGGAC
>JAGAFL010000052.1:0-4481 GCA_017612595.1 Erysipelotrichaceae bacterium
AGAAAGAAATCGGGACAATTTGAAAATCTCCGACTTTTTCATATCTGCATGGTTTAAATGCTAGCCGTTGGATTATTCCCGCAGATTTTTCACTATGCAGCATTGTAATTGTTTACACCCTTTCGCTACATGAAGTATAATTTAGACAGAAAAAAGGAGACACTTCAGCATGTCGCAGTCTACCGATTATCACAGTAGAAACTTGAATATCACTGGCGGCCTGCTGAGGCAGAACAGCAGTTTTAACTGACAGAAAGGCCGCCTGAGAGAAAGGGGGCTTTTTATATGGCAAAGAACAGAAACAATGCCGACAGCAAGCTTGTCGAAAAGAAACTCATCGACTACGCCCGGATGAGCCGGGAGGAACTCTTTGAGTCCTTTGACATTGACAACGGCGGCTTAAACAGCGAGCAGATCGCCGCCGGGACCGAGAAGTACGGCAAGAACATCATCAACCAGAATAACGAGAACACCCTGATCATCCGGTTGCGCGATGCCGTGATCAACCCCTTCAACATCGTCTTACTGGCGGTCAGCGGCGTCACCTACGTCACCGACGTCATCATGGCCGAAAAGGCCAGCTACGCCACCTTCGCGATGCTGCTGATCATCGTGGCCATTTCCTCGGCGGTCTCCTTCGTCCAGTCGGAAAAGAGCAACAACGCCGCCAAGGCCCTGCAGAAGATGATCTCCAACAACATCGAAGTCGTCCGCAACGGCTACAGCGTCACCATCAGCATTGAGGACGCCCTGCCCGGGGACATCGTGAAGCTGGGAGCCGGTGACATGATCCCCGGCGACGTGCGCTTCTATGACCTCAAGGACCTGTTCATCGACCAGTCGCAGCTGACCGGTGAATCGGTACCAGTGGAAAAGTTCATCGACGGCAAGGAGTTCGACGACATCACCGAGCTGTCCAACATCGGCTTCATGGGTTCCAACGTCGTTTCCGGCAGCGCCAAGGCCGTCATCCTGACCACCGGCAACCACACCTATTTCGGTTCCATGGCCAAGTCGCTGTCCTCGGAGAATACCAAGAGCACCTTCGACGAAAACATGGACTCCATCTCAAAGCTGCTGATCCGCTTCATGCTGGTAATGATCCCGGTCATCTTCGCGGCCAACCTCTTGACCAAGAGCAGCTGGCTGGATTCCCTGATGTTCGGCATCACCATTGCCGTCGGCTTAATGCCGGAGATGCTGCCGGTGATCATGACCAGTTCGCTGGCCAAGGGCGCCATTTCCATGAGCAGAAAGAAGACCATCGTCAAGCGCCTGGGCGCCATTCAGACCTTCGGCGAGATGGACGTGCTGTGCACTGACAAGACCGGAACGCTGACCGAAGACCAGGTCATCCTGGAGAAATACCTCAACCCGAAAGGCGAGGAAGACATCCGCGTGCTTTCCCACGCCTTCCTGAACGCCTACTTCCAGACCGGAATGAAGAACCTGATGGACCGGGCCATCATCGCCAGAGGCGAGAAGGAAGGCCTGAGCCGTCTTAAGAGAGAATACGTCCGCGAGGACGAGATACCGTTTGACTTCTCCCGGAGAATGATGTCGGTAGTCATGCGCGACAAAAACGTCAAGAGACAGCTGATCACCAAGGGCGCCGTTGACGAAGTCATCAGCCGCTGCCGCTACGTTGACATTGGCGGTCAGGCGGAAGAGATAAATGAAGACTGGCTCAGGATCGCCCGCAACGTGGCCGAGGAAAACGGCCGGGAAGGCATCCGGGTCATCGCCGTAGCCCAGAAGAACGACATCCATGACGTCGACACCTTCGGCATTGACGATGAGAAGGACATGGTCTTACTGGGCTTCATCGGCTTCCTGGATCCCCCGAAGGTATCCGCCAAGCCGGCCCTGGATCATCTCAAGGAAAGCGGCATCCGCACCGTCGTACTGACCGGCGACTCCGAAGGCGTCGCTATCGCGGTCGCCAAGCGCCTGGGCATCGACGTCACCCATACCTATAACGGCGTCGCCGTTGAGGCCATGAGCGACGAAGAGCTCAGGGAAGCCTGCGACAAAGCCTACGTCTTTGCCAAGCTCAACCCGATGCAGAAGAAGCGGATCGTTTCCGTCATGCAGTCCCAGGGCCACACCGTCGGCTACATGGGTGACGGCATCAACGACTCCCCGCCGCTGAAACAGGCCGATGTCGGCATTTCCGTCGACACCGCCGTCGACATCGCCAAGGAAGTCGCCGACATCATCTTATTGGAAAAGGACCTGCAGGTTCTGGAAGACGGCGTCATGGAAGGCCGGAGAACCTTCGCCAACATGAACAAGTATCTCAAGATGGCCATTTCCGGCAACTTCGGCAACATGCTCTCGGTGCTGATCGCCTCGCTGGCGCTGCCCTTCCTGCCCTTAAAGCCGGTGCACATCCTGGTTCAGAACATCCTCAACGACTTTGCCCAGCTGGGCATGCCGTTTGACAACGTGGAAAAGGAATACATCGAAAAGCCCAAGAAGTGGAACGTGGAAGGCATCAAGAAGTTCATGATCTACTTCGGACTGCTCTCAACCGTACTCGACGTGCTGTGCTTTGCGGTACTGTGGTTCGTCTTCCGCTATGACAACTCCGGAAAGGCTGAATACTTCCAGTGCGGCTGGTTCATGTTCGGCGTCATTTCCCAGACCATGGTGATCCACACCATCAGGACTCACAAGCTGCCGTTCATTCAGGCCAATGCCTCCCCGCAGCTCTATCTGTCCAGCATCGCCGTGATCATCATTACCCTGATCATCGGCATGACGGCCATCGCCCTGATCTTCGACATGGGCATCGTACCGGCCGTCTACGGCTTATGGATGGCGCTGCTGTTACTGGTCTATCTGGTACTGGCGCAGATCATCAAGAAGATATACATCAAGATTAACGGAGAATGGATATAGGAGGTAAGTAACAATGACCGAAATGAAGAACGAAGAAATCATGGATGAAAGATATTATACTCAGGAGATTTTCGACCTGGTACGCAAGACACCGGACCGCAAGAAGCTGGCCACGGCGCTTTCCTACTACCATGACAACGACATTGCCGCGGCGCTGAGCTACATGACTCCCAAGGAAAGAAAGCACCTGTACGACTCCCTGGGCATTGAGAACACCTCTCACGTCTTTGCCTACATCGACGAAGACGTCGACAAGTACTTCGCCGAACTGGAAGCCGACCAGGCGGCCGACATTCTGGAGGAAATGGACGCCGATGATGCGGCGGACATCCTGGAGGAACTGAGCGACCGCAAGGCCAAGGAGATCATCGGCCTGATCGAACCGGAAGCCAAGGAGGACATCGAGCTGATCAGCTCCTATGCCGACAATCAGTTCGGCTCGCTGATGACCACCAACTTCATCGCCGTCCGTACCGGACTGACGCTGAAGCAGACCATGAAGTCGCTGGTCGAACAGGCCAAGGAAAACGACAACATCGGCACCATCTACCTGATCAACGAAAACGACACCCTGCACGGCGCCGTTGACCTCAGGGACCTGCTGATCGCCAAAAACGAGGAAGACCTGGAAGCTGCCGTCATCTCCTCCTACCCTTACGTTTACGCCGACGAGATCATCAGCAAGGACTCCCTGGACAAGCTGATCGACTACGATGAGGACTCCATTCCGGTCCTCTCGGAAAGGACCAATGAGCTTCTGGGCGTCATCACCGCCCAGGATCTGGCGGAGATCTCCTTCGATGAGCTGGACGACGAACAGCCGGAAACGACGGAAGTTCAGCCGGAGAAGGAAAGCCGCGCCTGGATCTGGCTGATGATCCTGGGCCTGCTTTTGACCGTCGCCTCAGCGGTGATCGGCCACGGCATTTCCGGTCAGGACATCGCCCGGGAAACGGCCTACATCATCCTGCTGGTCGCCGGAACGGCTCTGAGCCTGCTGGCGCTGTATCTGGGCGGCCGCTGGAAGACGGAATAACATTCATCATTAAGGCACATCAAAGCCCTCAGACAACTGAGGGCTTTTGTTCGGATATTCAGCTGTTAACCGGGACCCTGATCAGGCGCCATGAGGATCAGCCGTCCAGATGCACTTGATCTCAACGTCGTGATCGGGCATGGCGAATTCGATCCGGAAGCCGTAGCCGGAGATGAATTCATATTTAGCGGGCTGGCCGTCCACCACGATGCTGAGGTCGGAATCAGTCGCTACGACCTGATAGTAAAGAACTACGTTCTCTCCTTCCTGGTATGACGACTTGATCTTTGACCATTCCTTTTTGTCGGAAACGATGATCTTATGCCGGTTGGCGCATCCCAACAGTCCTAGCAGCGAACCCGCAGCCAGGAGCAGGGCCAGAGCCTTTCTCATTTTCATTCGCATTACCTCCGTTACTGTCCGCCTGTCTGAAGGAGTTCAGAGTCCATGACAGGCCGTTGTTCAACTAGATTATAACCAGACCGGTCAGTTTCTTTCAACCGTAAGAAAGCCCCCAGATAACTGAGGGCCGGTTTTCACT
>JAGAFL010000053.1:0-8839 GCA_017612595.1 Erysipelotrichaceae bacterium
CATAGAGGGTGAAGACGATGCCCTTGATGTTTTCGTTACGGTCCTGGGCGTTGACCTTGTGGATGTGAACATCGGCCTTCGGCCTGAACTTTACGATGGTGTAGTCCTGATGGATGAAGAAGGACTCCTCATCATGAACATCGTTGATCAGGGTCGAGGAGATGTAGATGTTGTTGTAGGTCTCCGGGTAGATCTCGCCGGAGCTTCTGGTGGCCGCCGCCGGTGCCTTCATGTACAGGGTAGCCATGATGGTGCCGTTGGCTTCCAGGACGAAATCCTTGCCGTCTGCGGCTTCCCGCATGTCGATGGCGATCGCCTTGACGCCGGCCAGCGCAGCGGCATCATGCCACTTGGATTCGTCCAGCAGCGTCCAGACGGAGGCCTCCGTCAGATCGTTATGTTCGCTGACGTCAAGACCGCTGACCGTGCTGACATAGACCTTCGGCTTGATCCCCTGAGCAATCAGGGTACTGAGGTCCAGATCGATCAGCGTACCGTGCCAGTCGCTGGGGTACTGATGCTCGGAACCCCGGGCATAGTTTTCCAGCGAATCAAAGAACACCAGATCCCTGGCTGAAGTAGTAAGGGTATTCTTGAAGCGCAGCAGATAGGAATAAGTGCCGTTGGGCTCCACCATGGTTTCCGCCTTGTAACGGGAATCCTCGGCTTCGTTCTTTACTCTCTTGTAGAGACCGGCGATGGCGTTGGTGATGGCATCGATGTCAAAGGTCTGCTGAGCATAGATGAACTGTTCGGGGATGTCCGTCTGCGACTCATCGTAGCAGAGATTGGACATCAGATCCTTGTTGTCGCCGGTAAGATTGCCGCCGTCATCCGGATAGCCTTCGGCGATCCTGTCGTTGCCGGTCTGATAGGCAACGGGGTTCAGGACTTCCCGGCCGAAAGCGCTCAGGGAGTCCCAGCTGCAGATGGTATCGTAATACAGGTTGTAGTATTTGCCCGGCGTGGTCACATCAACGATCAGCATCGTTCTTCCGGTGCCCTGATAGTTGTCAATGGTCCGGATACTGATGCCGTTATTGACCGTCAGATAGCCGCCCTCATACTGCACGGCAACGGAGTTGCGGTCCAGAGTCAGGCCGGCCGGCAGCAGGTCGTAGAAGGTGCCGCTGTTCTGCGGGATGTAGCTTCTGCCCTGCTGGTCGGTCAGTTCTTCCTTCATGATGACCTTCCAGGAGATGGTGTATTCCTCGTTGGCGGTATTGTTGG
The DNA here is from genome assembly GCA_017612595.1 of Erysipelotrichaceae bacterium. Classification (GTDB taxonomy): domain Bacteria; phylum Bacillota_I; class Bacilli_A; order Erysipelotrichales; family Erysipelotrichaceae; genus UBA1783. The sequence goes on from JAGAFL010000053.1 coordinate 1,231, forward strand.
AAGCGCCGATGACTTTCTTGGAAAGAGAGGAATCCATTTCCGAGACGCGGACGGCGTCTCTTGCCCATTCGTATTCCTTGTAGGTGTACCGGCTGCTCTCCGTGCTCTGCAGGATGTTGCCGGAATAGATGTATTCATTCTGAAGCTGGTCATAGGCCGTGTTGACCGTGTGATTGACTTCATTGAAAATGAACATGGTGCCGCCCTTGTCGTTGCCTTCCTCAAGCAGCCAGTTGACCAGTTCCATGACTCGGCCTGATTCCTCGTCATGCTTCAGGGTGAACACCGGCATGGCGTCGATCCGGGTGTAGAAGTGGGTGTTGGTCGTTTTCAGGCGGTAGCCGTAGATGCCGTAGTCTTCCTTAAAGCTGACCGCCACATAATCGTGCTGTGAGCATCTGGGTCCTTCGGTGGGGGTGACGTTGGTTTCCGTCAGCGTGATGTATCTTGATTCAACTTCGCTGAAGGACTGGTCGGAGGGATAGTAGGTGGCGGCGGGCATCCAGCCCTTGCCGGTCAGAACCTCAAGGTAGACAGCCTCGCTGTCGCCAAAGGTTCCGTCCACACCGACAAAGCCGAAATCCTCGGAAGCGTAGACAGCGTCACTGATCGTCAGTTTGAAATAGAGTTTCTTCAGGTAGTAATCCCGGTAGCCTAACACCGGTCCGTCGCCTTCCGTCAGCAGCAGTTCACCGTCCGGGCTGTAGTTGACGCCCTCGCGGCTGCCGTTGACTTCCTCATACTGCAGGCGCAGATTCTCGTCGGTCACGATGTAGGTGATCGGCGATTTCCAGTAGTTTTCCGGATCGTTCGGATCTTCGCCCGGAAGAACCGTGCACTTGTACGGCGTTCCATAGGCGCAGACGGCATAGAACAGATCAAAGTGGTCGATCTGTCCGGCGGCGAATTCCCGCAGCTGATAGCTGGAGTAATCCCAGTATGCCGGATAGCCGGTCAGCAGTTCGGTGCGCTTGGCAGCGTTCCAGTTGATGTTGCCGAACTTATAGACCTTGAAGATTCCGGGAATCGGAACAAAGTGGTTTTCGTACTGGAAGGTCCTGTCTCCGCCGGCGGTGCTGTCGGGGTCGACCTGATCAACGGGATCAAGAGTAGCGGTTACGCTGTTCTTGACCGACCAGATGTACTGGGTAGATTCCTCGTACCAGCTGAAATTCAGCTTTTCATAGGTGCTCTTCTTGACGGCGGTCAGCACCCAGTCATAACGGTCGCCGTCGAGCAGCTGATTGTCGACGTAGTTCTGAAGAGAATATGATGTCTGGCCGGCAAAGCGGTAGCCGACCAGGATCAGGTCGTCATCCTCAGGGTACTGGATCGGAGTGGTATCGATGTAGTCATGGTCGTCCAGGGTAAAGCGGTAATACTGGGTGACGTCCTTCTTGATCTTTGACTTGACTTCCCAGATCAGGTAGTCGTAGTCATCGACGTTGAAGGTCACATCCTGCCATGATCCGGTTTCCCTGTTCCAGATGCGGCCGGGAGCCTGAGTGGGATCGGCATAGGTTGCCCAGCTTGAGTTAAAGGAACGGTAAATGTTGGGATAGCGTTTTTCCGTGGAAATCAGCTTGGCTGAGGTATTGATGTATACGGGAACGTTCTCGGTATCAGCGGTCAGGCTGCCGTCTTCGGCAACGATTTCAATGTGAGCGCTGAACGGATCGGAGGCATCGTCATAGCTCTGGGTCCCCTGCGGGTCGTAATCATAGTAATCGCAGGTTCTCTTAGTCGTAAAATAGGAAACTTCAAAATAGCTGTCGATGGCTTCATTGATGTCCAGGAGGTTGGTGATGATGACGGTATTGGAGGATTCGTCAACGTCATAGGCAAAGACGTTGGTGTCCAGGGCATCTTCCCGGGCCGGGTAGGATACCTTGATGGCATCGGCAAAGGAACCGTTTTTGTCCTTCAGGATGTGCAGGGGGATCTTGATGGAAATGCTGCCGGCGGGAAGGCTGACAGCTCCGGAGACGGAAAAAGCCACCCGGAAGACGAACTTGTGTCCGGAAGACTCGTTGCCGGGTGTCCAGACCCAGTCACCGTTGGTCTGCTGTTCAGCACCGGAAACAACGCCGGTAACAGTAAAAGAGCTGATCTCGATATCTCCGCGGGTGCTCCGGTTTCCGGTAACTTCCCTGACGATGGTCCGCTCATCCGCGATATCTGCGGACTGAGCACTTACCGTCAGCGCCGAAACGGGCACGCTGGTGATCAGCATCAGCACAGCCATTAAAACGATCCTTAGTTTCTTCATATTCCCATCCTCCACAAATTTGGATTTTTTGCCTAAATTTCCATATATATTATAGAAAAAGCGCTTTCATGTGTCCACCGGTTTTCCGTTACTTTCACACGAAAAAAGGCCAGGGAAACGGCTGTTTCCCTGGCCCTGATGATCTGTTATACCAAATCTGTTTTTCTATGACTGCGGAGCTTCCGCAGACGGCTCATTGACGGCCGGTTCTTCGAAGACGATCTTCACCTTGTAGCTCTTGGTAATGGCGTCGATGGCCGTCTCATAGAAGTCGCGCAGCACGTAGCTGCCGTAGCTGATGGCCTTGCGCAGAACCGCCGGGTCATTGGCCTTTTCCGTCAGTCTGCTGACAGCTTCCGCCTCGATGGCGCTGAACTCTTCGCCGGTCATCTTGATGTCGCCGAAGGCCAGCAAGCCCTTCTCGGTATCGCCGAAGACGGTGTTGGCGGGATTGAAGATCACGGCGTGCAGCTGCGGATAGGGAACGGTTACCGTAATGGTGTGATTGGCGGCGTCCACGCTGATCTTGTCCGCGGTTATTCTGGAGATGTCGACCGTGTACTGGGCCGTGCCGTTATAGACGACGGACTGGTTCTTGGAGAAGATGCCCAGCTTGAAAAGCCCGGCCTGAGTGATGATTGAGGGAGCGGAAAGCTCCTGCTCATCGATGATCAGCAGAGCCTGGCGCTCGGAGGCGCCGACGATGACATCGGCAAAGTCCACGGCTGTATAGCCGAGAATGCCGTTGTTGCTGACGGTCAGGTCATACCCTTCCACTGACTTCAGTATTGAGGTGTCCCTCTTGTACTGGCGGTACCAATTGTAGCCGCCTAAGAGAACGGCGATGACCAGAATCACGGACATGACGTCCTTGAAGATGTTGTACTTGCGGCTGAAGGTGTATTTGGGCATTTCGCTGCGGATCTGCTCGACCACCTGATCGGAAACCGCCTTGGCCAGTTCTTCGTTGTTTACCTTGTTTTCTTCCATGCTGTCCAACTCCTTTCTGTCAGACTGAAGCTTTGTCTTTCTGAGATACAGTACAATAATACACTACGATTATGTGATTTTTATGGTCATGATGACAATTTTAAATCTGCGGCTTTTTATCCCCTGGCAACCAGTTTTCCGTCTGCCAGCCGGTATTCCCCGCCCTCTTCAGGAAAGAACTGCCAGCTGTTGACCGGATTGAGGTTTTCCGGGCACCTGGAGTGCACGGCCACCACCGTTTTGGCATTGACCGTCTTCACCAGCCAGGCCAGCTGGTTGGGATAGGCGTGGGAGAAGGAATAGAGATTGATGAAGGAACGGAAGGAGAAGCCAAGCTTGTTTATCATGTTCTTCATGATGCCGTATTCCTTCATGCCTTCCACCAGCGGTTCGCCCAGCAGATGGTAGTACCGGCCTTCCAGGCCGTCCAGATCGATCAGGGAGAGAATGTTGCGGTAGCTGTTCTGCAGAAGATAGCTCTCCGGATGAGCGGCGATCTCTGCCGCTGTCACAGACGCAAACTCTTTTCTGAGTTCTAGGTAATAGGAATGTTTCTCATCATTGTCCGGCCAGATCACGGCTGATCGGATGCCCGTGCAGCGGTAAAGGATCCAGGCGTAGGCCGGTTCATAGACGGCGGTGCGGCCGATGCCTTCGGCCAGCTGCTTCATCTCCTTCAGCATCTGCACGTCCCGGGGATAGGGGTTATAGACGCCCAGAGCCGGGGAGTTCCGGAGGTCGGAAGCGATCTGATCATAGATGTCCTGCACGCTCAGGCATCCCGGCAGGATCTCCTTTGCGGGCTGATGCAACAGTTCCTCATCCTTTTCGTCATGGACAAATTCGGAAGCTGAGGTCGTCGTGGCATCGACGATCAAAAGGTCAACAGGCCGGCGGGCCACTTCCTCGATCTCCTTCCAGGCTCTGTCTGCCTGGGTGCCGTGGAAGCGGATGTCGCCGCTGTAGAAGATAACGGCATCGGGAGTCTCGATCACAAAGCCGCTGGAACCCGGACAGGGATGATCGGAGAACACCGGGGTGACGGTGATCTGACCGACGTGTACCGGTTCATGATAGCGGAAGCCGGAATAGTCACGGTAATGTTTCTCCCAGCCAACCTCCTCCAGCGCCTTCTGCAGCGTCAGTCCGTCTTCATGAATGTAGACGGGCACAGCCGGGTGGATCTTGTCGATCTCGCTCATGTGGTCCAGATGCAGGTGACAGATGAAGACGGCGGTATTATACAGTGAGTCTTCGTAAGGCTCCAGTTTCAGATCCTGAAGATCCCTGCGCGCGAAGACGCCGGGCACTTCCGGTATCCGGCCCAGCAGGATCGCGTCCTTTACCCGGTTGTTTTCGCGGTGGCTTACCAGCCCGTCATAGACCTGAGCCAGCGGGGTAAAGGGAGCGCCGAAGTCGAAGATGATGCGGTCTTTGTCATAAGTGACCGAAATGACGATGCCCATGCCGCGGGTGCCGCGGTAGAATCTTACCCTCGTATCAGACATTTTCCGTTACCTCCAGGGTATTTCTTTCCCGGTCGTAGACATAGCGCTCTCTCAGCGAAGCGTAATAATACGGGCATTTCAGATGGGCGATCATCGCCCGGCGCCCGGAACTGTGGGCCGGGACGACCAGTCTGGCTGAGACCATGTCAATGTAGGCCAGTATCTGGCCCTTTTCGGCATGGGGAGAGAAATAGCCCTCTTCCGTCTCGTAGGCCTTGACGTACTGCATGCCGGCCAGTTCGACGATTCTCTTCATGTTGAAATAGCGGGGATCGAATTCGCCCAAAGGCGTCCCCGAGTAATGCAGGTAAAGCGTTGGGACATGGCGGTAATCGAGCAGCTCGAGCAGGTTGGAGTAGGTGTTTTGGACCAGATACTTCTCCGGCTGCGCCAGGATGTCCTGCTTTTCCATGACCATGTTGTATGCGGCGATGCCATCATAGTAATCCGGCGTGTCTGTGCGGTCCGGGATGAGTATCCTGACCGGCTTATGGAAGAAGCGGTTGATGATGTGGGCGCTCTCCGGTTCATAGACCAGCGTCCTGCCGCTTTCCTCAGCGTATTTCTCAAAGGCCATGACATCGCTCATTTCCCGTTCGTAGTAATTGAAGACGACCAGACCGGCGAAACCGCTGATTCTCTGAGCGGTGATTTCATCAAAGCGCTGCCGGCTGATCATGCCCCTTACCGGCCAGTAGGCCGGTTCGATTTCCCTGTCTTCATCGCCGGGGAAGAAGCGGGTGCCTTCGCAGACCAGAATGTCGATCTGCCTGTCCGCCAGAAAGGCCGCTTCCTTTCTGACGTTTTCGCCGTACTTGCCGTAGACGAACAGATCGCCGGTATGATGGATCTTCAGATCCGGCGTTTCGATGTAGAAGGAATAGTCCTGATAGGAATCGTCGTTGAGAATGAACCGCCGCACCGTTATCTCGCCGACGGTGGTGATCTCGCCCATGTCGGAATAATTGAAGTCCCTGACGCTATCGACGCCTTCTCCGACTTCCTCCAGCGCCTTTTCGATCTTCTGAGCGGGGGCGGACAGATAGACCGGAACCAGCGGTGAGATCATGCCCATCATGCGCATGTGGTCCAGGTGCAGATGGGTGATGAAGAAAGCCTGCGATCCCTCCTTCCAGTCTTCGGCCGCCGTCAGACCGGGATATCTTTCAATGTCCTGCCGGCGGTAAATGCCGTCGATCATGGGTATCTCGCCGACCCACAGGTAGTCGCTGATGAAATTCCTTCTCAGCCTGACCTGGCCGTCGAACATGTCAAAGCCGGGATTATAGGCGGTTCCGGCCTCAAAGAAGACGCGGCTGTTTCCGTATCTCACTTCCATGATGACCCCGCCGATGCTGTCGAGACCGCTGTAGAAGACGATTGAGGTTCTGTTTTCCATTGGCTGTTTCCTCATTTTCCGTCTTCATTATCCCATTCCCCTGCGCTTACAGAAAAAGACCTGCGCCGGCGCAGGTCTTTGACTGATTACTTATGGCGATCAGATCTTCATGGCGGCCTCGTAGGCGCTCCAGATGACCGTCCTCAGGTTGCCGACCGACTTGCAGTCGCCGACCAGCTGGACATCCTTGCGGTCCTGACCGCTTAAGGGAGCCGGCAGGTAGCCGACGGCGCTGATGACGGAATCAACTTCGATTTCGATCTGTTTTCCTTCTTTGTCAGTGCAGATGATTTTGCCGTCCTGAACTTCCCTGAGGGTAGTCTGCAGGTAGACCGGAACCTCTTTCCAGGCGAAGTATTCGCGCAGGTAGGAACTGTTGGCCAGACAGACGCCCTTCTGGGGGATCAGGTCGTCCTTCATCTCCACGATGACGGGCTGCTTGCCCTGCAGGTAGAGTTCGTAGGCGATCTCGCAGCCGGTCAGACCGCCGCCGATGACGGCCACCTTCTGGCCGACCGGCTTTTCACCGTTGAGATACTGGCAGGCTTCGACCATCTTCTCCTGACCCTTCACGCTTCTTAAGGTGATGGGTACGGAGCCGGTCGCAATGATCACCGGATCATCGGAGAGTTCCTTGATGGAGCGGATCTCCTGGTTGAAGCGGACTTCAATGCCCAGTTCGCTCATCTGCCGGCGGTACCAGGCCAGCAGGTCTCTGAGCTTGCCCTTGTAGGATTCCGCCGAGGCGGGAATGAAGGTGCCGCCCAGTTCATCGCTCTTTTCATAGATGATGGGATTATGGCCGCGCAGCTTCAGCACCCGGGCCGCTTCCATGCCGCCGATGCCCCCTCCGATGATGTTGACGGTCCTGGGGTTCTTGGCGGGCACGATCCTGTGCCTGTTCCACTGCATCGTCTCGGCGTTTACCGCGCAGCGGGACAGATGCAGGCTGTCGCTGAGATCCTGATCGTTGGGCACGCCCCTGTAGTGGGACATGTTGAAGCAGCCGTTATGGCACAGGATGCAGGGGCGGATGTCCGTTTCCCGGCCTTCCATCAGCTTGGTGACCCACTGCTGATCGGCCAGGAAGTTGCGGGCAAAGCCGGCGCCGTCCAGCTTGCCTTCGGAAATCGAGCGGGCTGCCGTCCGGACGTCCAGACGGCCGGCGCAGACGACCGGAATGTCGACCTTCTCGCGCAAAGCTTCGACATCGGCGAGGTTGCAGTTCTCCGGCATGTAGATCGGCGGATGCGCCCAGTACCAGGCGTCATAGGTACCGTTATCGCAGTTGAGCATGTCATAGCCGGCGTCCTTGAGATACTGAGCTGCCTGGACGGATTCTTCGAAGTCCCGTCCGGCTTCCTCATATTCCTCTCCCGGCAGCGCTCCTCTCCGGAAGCCCTTGGTCTTGGAAACCACGGAATAGCGCAGGGAGACCGGGAA
>JAGAFL010000054.1:0-2535 GCA_017612595.1 Erysipelotrichaceae bacterium
AAAAGAAAAGTCGGTCTTCAACCGCAAGAAGAAAAAGTAAAATAGGGGGATTATCAAAATGACAGTTTACAGAGAAGAGATTACGGGCATCCAGTCCAAGGGAGTCAGCCCAACTTACGTTAACATCACTCAGGAAGTCAAGGACATCATTGCCAGAAGCGGCATCCAGAACGGCATCGTCAATGTCATCTCACCGCATACCACATGCTCCGTCTTCTTTGAAGAGTACGTGCATGATACCATGCCCAACGGCAAGGAATTCATCCAGCAGGATCTGGACAACGTTCTGGCCAAGATCATTCCCGATCAGACAGCCTGGGGACAGTATTTCTACCCCGGCCTGAAGCACTTCGAGGATGTCGAGTCCTGGCCTGATTACCTGAAGTATCTGCCCAGCGGTACCAGAGAAGAGCTGTTCAACGCTGACGCTCATCTGAAGGCCACCATCATCGGCTCCAGCCAGACCTTCGCTCTGGAGGACGGCAAGCTGGGAATGGGCCAGACCGGATACATCTACTTCGTTGACTTCGACCGGACGCATCCGCGCAGCCGTCGCTGCAAGGTCGTCATCATCGGCGAGTAACATTCAGTCAGAAGAAAAGTCCGTATCACGTGATGCGGACTTTTTATGTGGCTTGATATACGATTACCAGATGACGATGCGCTTTTCGGGGGCGATGTACATCTCGTCCTTTTCGGTAGCGCCGAAGGCTTCATACCATTCCGTAAAGTTGCGGACCGGGATGTTGGCTCTCAGCTTGGCCGGGGCATGGACGTCGTTCTTCAGCAGCAGCAACATGTATTCCGGCTTGGCCTTGTTGCTCCAGACGCGGGCCCAGTTGGTGAAGTAGGCCTGGTAGTCGGCTCCTTCGGTATCATGCATGATCTGCAGGGTAACGGCCATGCCGCCGTTATCAGCGATGCATTCGCTGACGACCAGCTCGCCGTTTACCTTGTCGCCGCAGAAGGGCAGGCCGTCCCACTGCTTTACCATTTCCGCTGTCAGGGCCTTGAAGGCCTGCTCGTCTTCTTCCTTCCACCAGTTGAACAGATTGCCGTTTTCGTCGAAGTGGGCACCGTTGTTGTCGAAGGCGTGTGAGATCTCGTGAGCGATGACAGCGCCGATGCCGCCCAGATTCTCGCTCACTGACTGATTGATGGAATAGAACGGCTTCTGCAGAATGGCGGCCGGGAAGGTGATGTCATTGCGGTTGGGGTCATAACAGGCGTTGACCATGTGGCCGGGCATCAGCCAGGTGTTGCGGTCAACCGGCTTATGCAGCTTGTCGATTTCCTCTTCAAGCATTACCTGATCAAGCTTGCTCATGGCGTCGTAGTAGCTGTCTTTTTCATCGACAGTCATTCTGGCATAAAGGTCTCTTACCTTGTCGGGGTAGCCCATCTTTATGTTGATGGCGCTCAGCTTGGCGATGGCCTTTTCCTTGGTTTCCGGCTGCAGGAAGGTGTTCTTTCTCATCCGGTCCTTGTAGGCTTCGATGATCTTCTTGACCATTTCAACGACGTCCTTCTTGGCTTCTTCGCCGAAGTAGGTGCGGCCGTAGTAGAGGCCGACCGGTTCGCTGAAGGTGTCGGAGGCGATCCGGTAAGCCTGCTTTTCCAGTTCCGGATCCTTTTCGATGCCCATCAGGGCGCGTCTGTAGGTCGTGCCGATGGCGTAGAGTTCTTCCGAAAGCAGCTTGGTCTTGGCCAGCAGCGTCTGCACGTATGACCAGTGGACATACAGCGGCAGGTTTTCTTCATTGAAGTAGAATGACGCTTCCTTAATGGCCTTGGGGTCATAGACGATTACGGTCTGGGGGATCTCTTCACCGCAGATACTATGCAGCAGAGCCTTGAAGTCCAGCGGCTGCAGACAGCCGGCGACTTCGTCAGTGCTCATCGGATTGTAGCAGTTAACGTAGTCAGCCCATTCGACCTGACTCTTGACCTTCTGAGCCAGCAGAGCGTCAAAGGCAACGGTGTCTTCGATATACTGCTTTTGTTCTTCTTCACTGAGATCGGTGTATTTCAGAGCCTGAGCGGCCATCGCCTTGTAGACTTCCAGCAACTGATTGCCCGGTTCGGTTCCGTAATAGGTGGTATCGGGTAAAATCTGCTGAGGTCCGACAATGATCAGCGAGTTCTTGGAAGTGTCCATCATGTCGGTTTCCACGCCGCACAGGAAAGGCAGCCTGGCTTCGTTTCTGAACAGGTATTCAGCCTTTTCGTTAAGGACTTCCTTGGAGTCGATGGCAGCGATCTGGTGCAGTAACGGCATTACCGGGGCAATGCCATCGCGGTTTCTTCTTTCGGTATCCAGTACCTTGCGGTACAGCTTGATGGCTTCGTTGACTTCTTTGATGTCGGTGGTCTTTTCTCCGGAAGCGAGAGCCTTGAAGTCATCCATCATCGTCTTTTCGACTTCCTGGTCGATGATTGAGAAGGCACCGGTTGACGGGCGGTCTTCCGGGATCTCTATGGTTTCCAGCCATTCAGCGTTGACGGCTTCGTACAGGTCATCCTGAATTCTTACTT
>JAGAFL010000055.1:0-7291 GCA_017612595.1 Erysipelotrichaceae bacterium
AAGTACCGGTCACGATGACGCGATGCTGCTGACGCCGCCCATTCAGCTGACGCTGGAGTACGCTCTGGAATTCATCGGCGACGATGAGCTGGTAGAGGTCACTCCGGATGCCATCAGGCTGAGGAAGCGCTGGCTGACCGACCTGGAGAGAAAGACGGCCTTCCGCGAAAAGAAGAAAATGAACGAAGAAGAGAATTAAAACGGCACGCCCGTTTTAATTTTCTTGAGGCAACTGATATTATTAGTAGTAACAAGAGGACAGGTTTATGAGCGAAAAGAGAAAACTGATCATTGATACCGACTGCGGTTCCGACGATGCCGTGGCCATCGCCATGGCACTCAACGATCCCGGCTATGAAGTGATCATGATCACCACCGTGGCCGGCAACGTGCCGCTGCAGCAGGCAACGGAAAACACGCTGACGACCCTTCAGTACGCAGACGCCTACTGTCCGCCGGTCTATGAAGGCTGCGGGGAGATGCTGCTGAAGAAGTGGGAAGGAGCCCGGGACACCCACGGCTACGACGGTATGGTCGATCTGGGCTATCACAGTACCGGTCTTAAGAAGTCCGAAGGACATGCGGTGACCAGGATGCTGGAAGCATTGAGAGACAGAGAAGACAAGAGCATCGATATCGTCACGCTCGGCCCGCTTACCAACCTGGCCATGGCCATCAGACTGGACCGAAAGGCCTTTATGAGAAGCAGAAGAGTAGTGGTCATGGGTTCGGCCGGTTTGGGATTCGGAAACGTCACTCCGGCTGCCGAATTCAACATCTGGCAGGACGCTGAAGCTGCCAGGATCGTGCTGGAAGCCGGCATTGAGGATCTTACCTTTGTAGGATGGGATGCCTGTCTTAATGAAAGCATGCTGGAGGAAAATGAGATAAAAGAGATCAGGGAGAGTTCACAGCTGGGACGCTTCTGCATCGATTCCAATCATGTCCTGATGGAACTGAATCGCCAGCGCTTCGGCAGAGACTGCCTGGACATGGCCGATCCGGCGGCCATGGCAGCGGCGCTTTATCCGGATTGCATCGCTGAATGCGACCGCTATTACTGCCGCGTAGATACCTCGGAAGGACCGTCCTACGGTTCGGTAATCATCGATTTCTACGGTTTCACCGGCAAAAAGCCCAACGCCGCAGTCTGTTCAAGGCTTAAGAGCCGGCTGTTCAAGGATTACCTGATGCGGATGCTTAAAGTAAGATAGAGAATCAGTGCTTTAGCACTTGAAGGTTGACAGTGCTAAATGTACGAGTATAATAAGGAAGGAATGCGTATGGAAGAAAACTACTACGAAAAGCTTCTCAATGACATTGCCCTGTGCATTCAGCAGGGTGATTATCAGTCGGCCAGGGATCTGGTCGACGGAGAACTGAAAATGCCATACGTTCCCTCTGCCGTCATGGCTCAGCTTCAAGAGCACCGGAAGAATCTGGATGCGCTGCTGCGCCCGGAGAAGCCGGTCTCACTGATCGATCCGGGCGAACTGCACCGGATGCTGGCCGGCGGCGGACAGCAGGCAACCAATGCGATCAGATCGCTGCAGAACGCCAATGTCCGCAATTACCTTGAGCAGATCAGAATGAGCCTGAAGGACGGAAAGATCCACCATCTGCTGAAGGTGATGGTCCTGGAAGTGCTGATCAGCCAGAAGGTCGATGATCAGTTTGAGTTCGAACGGGACGGCAGGATCATTACGGTCGATCCGGTCAATCTTCCCCGGGTCGCTGACCAGCCGGTCTTCGGTGAAGTGATGGAAGCACTGGAAGTGCTTTTGGCCAAGAACCCCAGTTTCCTGCAGCAGGCCCAGATCCTGGCTCTGGAGATGGCGTATGACCTGTTTCCGGCCCTTCTGGAAAAGGAAAAGGTTAACATATATACTTACAGCATCATCCGCTATCTGTACGGCTGCTACGGCGAAAATGAGCAGTGGAAGCTGTTTGCGGTCAGTCAGAATGTTGACGAATCAGAACTGATGGAGTTGAGTTTTTAGGTAGAAACCACAGGCTTAGATGTGGTAATATATTAGGGCGACAAAAGGAGATTTTTATGAAAGCAGTATATGAGAAGAAAGAAAGCAGCAATGCCGAATTAAAGGTAACTGTCGACGGTCAGCAGTGGACCGAAGTTCAGGAAAAGGCCAGAAAGAAAGTGGCCGCCAAGATCCAGGTTCCGGGATTCCGCAAGGGACACGTACCCGCCGCCATGGTCGACAGATACATCAATAAGAACGAAGTCATGATTGAGGCAGCCGAGAACGTTGCCCAGCCAGCTCTGGAATTCGGCCTTGATGAATATAAGGAGATCAGGCTGGTCGACCGTCCGTCACTGGACATCGATACCATCAATGACGATGAAGTAACGCTGAAGTTCCTGCTTACCGTCTATCCGGACGTAACGCTGGGTGATTACCGCGCCGTCGGCTACAAGCCGGCCAAGGTCACCGTCAGCAAGAAGGAAGTTGATGAGCAGATCAGCCAGCTGCGCCAGCGCAACTCCTCCGAGGTGCTCAAGGAAGAGGGCAAGGTCGAAAAGGGCAACATCGCCGTCATCGACTTTGAGGGATTTGTCGACGGTGTCGCCTTTGAAGGCGGCAAGGGCACCGATTATCCGCTGGAGATCGGCTCCGGCAATTTCATCCCCGGCTTTGAGGAACAGCTGATCGGCATGGAGACCGGCGAGGAAAAGACCATCGACGTCACCTTCCCCGAGCAGTACGCTCAGGAACTGGCCGGCAAGGCTGCCCAGTTCAAGGTCAAGGTCAACGGCATCAAGGAAAAGGTGCTGCCCGAGCTCAACGATGAGTTCGTTGCCGATCTTGAGGAATTCGGCGAAGACGTCAAGACCGTCGAAGACCTGACCAAGACCATCAAGAAGGCCATCAAGGATCAGAGGACCGAGGAAGCCGAACAGAAGGCTACCGACGAGCTGCTGGACGGCCTGTGCGAATGCTGCCAGGTCGAGATCCCGGAAGTCATGGTCGAAAGAGAGATCGAGGACACCTACCGGGAAAGAGAGTCGCAGATCGCTTCCTATGGCTGGAAGATGGAAGACTATCTGAAGATCATGGGCCAGACCAGAGACGCCTTTAAGGAGTCCCTGAGAGAAACCGCCGACAAGAAGGTCAGGATCAGACTGATCCTCGATGCCATCGGCGAAGACATGAAGATCAAGGCCACTGATAAGGAAATTGAAGCCGAATACAAAGGCATGAGTGAAAAATACAAGATGGAAGTTGAAAAGATCAAGGAACTGATCTCAGCCGACATGCTTGCCGAAGACGTCAGAATGCAGAAGACGCTTGATACCCTGAAGAAGGAAAACAAGGAGGCAAAGGCTGACAAGTAAATCTATCCGTCTCAGGAGGGATAATAAATGAGTGTATATGCTGACATGAATCAGAATGTTGACTACCCCGTCATCTGTACGCGGGGCGTGATAATCTTTCCGGAACAGGAGATCATCATCGATGTCGGCCGCGACATCAGTGTCAACGCTCTTAATGCGGCCAGGGAAGCCGACAAGAAGTCGCTCATCTGGCTGACTACCCAGAAGGACATCATGATCGAACAGCCGCAGCCTTCCGACATGTACATGTTCGGAACCCTGTGTCAGATCACCTCCGTCCGCAAGGAGGGCAGCATTCTCAAGGTCAAGATCAAGGGACTTGCCCGCGCCCGGGCCAATGAGGTCTGGTCCAGCGGCACCATGTTCGTGGCCAACATATCCGTTGTCGATGTGGAAAACGGCGACGCTCAGCAGGAGCTGGCGCTGATCCACCGCGTCATCAAGGAATTTGAGAGTCAGACGGAAAACAACAAGCCGCTGCCCAAGCAGTTTCTGGCTCAGCTGACCAACGGCGTCAACGCTTCGACGCTGGCCGACCAGCTGGCGCAGTTTCTGCCGATGACTCTGGCAGCCAGACAGGATCTGCTGGAAGCCGTGAATGTCAATGACCGCCTGCTGTTACTGCTGAAGCAGTTTGAACTCAACCGCGAGATGAAGCAGCTTGACGACAGGATCAGTGAAAAGGTCAGGGAATCAATCGACGATTCCCAGAAGGAATACTTCCTGCGCGAAAGGCTGAAGGCCATCAAGGAAGAGCTGGGTGAAGGCTATGATTCGCCTGACTCATCCGACTCGCTGCTTGATTACTTCCTGAACAACCCCTATCCTGACAACATCAAGGATAAGGCCAAGGAAGAGATCGAGCGCTATGAGATGATGCCGGCCATGTCGTCGGAAGCCGCCGTCATCCGCTCCTATCTGGACTGGCTCCAGAAAGTGCCTTATTGGCAGGAGAGCGAGGACAGCAGCGACATCAATGAGATCTCCCGCATTCTGGACGAAGACCATTACGGCATCCAGAAAGTCAAGGAGAGAGTACTGGAATACATCGCCGTCAAGAACATGACCGGAACGCTGAATGCACCGATCCTGTGCCTTTACGGTCCCCCGGGAGTCGGCAAGACTTCCCTGGCCAAGAGCATTGCCCGGGCCCTGAACCGCAAGTTCGTCAAGGTTTCCCTGGGCGGTGTCCGCGATGAAGCGGAGATCAGAGGCCACCGAAGGACCTATCTGGGCTCCATGCCCGGCAGGATCATCCAGGGCATGAAGAAGGCGGGAACCATCAATCCGGTCTTCCTGATCGATGAACTGGACAAGATGGGCGCCGACTACAAGGGCGATCCGGCCAGCGCCATGCTGGAAGTCCTGGACCCCGAACAGAACTCGCTGTTCTCCGACAACTATCTGGAAGAACCCTACAACCTCAGCAAGGTAATGTTCATCGCTACGGCCAATAACATCACCTCGATCCCCGACGCCCTTAAGGACCGTCTGGAAATCATCGAGATGAGCTCCTATACCGAAGATGAGAAGGTGCACATCGCCCTTGAGCATCTGATCCGCAAGGAACTGGCGGAAAACGGTCTGAAACCGGCTCAGTTCAAGCTGGAGGAAGACGAAATACTGTACATCATCCGCTTCTACACCCGGGAAGCCGGCGTCCGTCAGCTGCAGAGATGCATCGGCAAGCTGTGCCGCAAGACGGTCCTCTCCATCGCCAAGGGCGAAAGAAAGAGCGTCAGGATCACCAAGAAGCTCATCAACGAATGGCTGGGCAAGGAGATCTACGAATACGGCAAGAAGGAAGAGAAAGACGAAGTCGGCATCGTGACCGGACTGGCCTATACGCAGTTCGGCGGCGACATCCTGCCGATCGAAGTTACTCACTATCCCGGCAAGGGCGGACTGATCGTTACCGGCAACCTGGGTGATGTCATGAAGGAGTCGGCCACCATTGCGGTCGGCTACGTAAAGGCCAATGCCGAGAAATACGGCATCGATGCCAAGGTCTTTGAGACCCAGGACATCCAGATCCATGCTCCCGAGGGAGCCGTTCCCAAGGACGGCCCTTCCGCCGGCATCACGCTGACCACGGCCATCATTTCCTCGCTGACCGGAAAGACGGTCTCCCGTGATCTGGCCATGACCGGCGAGATCACCCTGAGGGGAAACGTCCTGCCCATCGGCGGCTTAAGGGAAAAGACCATGGCGGCCTACCGCTGCAACATCCACAACATCATCCTTCCGGAGAATAACCTGAAGGACCTGGATGAAGTGGACAAGGTCGTCAAGGAAAACATCAGGTTCATCCCGGTCAAGACGATGGACGATGTCTACGCGCATATCTTCGAGAAGAGCGCAAAGCATAAGTAGAAAAGGGCTGCGTGAATGATCATGCAGCCTTTTATCTGATTCCACGCAAATCGGATAATCAACAAATGGCAGTTGTGCTAAAATATAGAGGAATAAAGACTGTTCAGTCAGGAAGGATAAGGAATATGACGGAAAAGAACAAGGAAACTCTGTTTGACAAGGTGAAGAAGAACCTCGTTGATCCCTACATCGACAAGAACGATGATGAGGACATCCCGGAAAATACCAGTGAATATGAAGAGCCAAGCAATGAGGCGGTCGCCAACATGAACGCCCGCATGATCATCAATGAGCCCAGAAGCTATGAGGATGCCCGCATCATCGCTGACTACCTTCTGCAGAAGAAGGCCTGCGTGGTCAACATTCACCGCCTGCAGGAAAGCGGCGCGACCAGGCTGCTGGATTTTCTGAGCGGCACGATCTACGCCATCAACGGAACCGTACAGAAGATCGATGACAACGTCTTCCTGTTCGCACCCAAGGAGCTGCCAGTAGGCTCATCTGGCAATGACGATTAAGCCCGTCATTTTCCAGCATTACCGCGGTTATGAAGAACTGATAAAGCGTCTGGAAGACGCTTTACGTCAATATGAGAGAACGGGGCTTGCTCAGCCTCTGGAATTTCTGGGGCCTGACGGCCAGCAGACGTGCATGAGCTACATAGGAAACCGGGCTCCCTGCATTCTGACAGGCGGCTATGATGAGGCGCTGAAGAAGCGACTGATCATCGGTGACAGTGTAAAGGCAGAACAGTACATCAGCTGCCTGCACGCCAGCTATAACACCCGGTTTGAAAGCCTTACTCACCGGGATCTTCTGGGAAGCGTTTACGCCCTGGGCTTTGACATCGACCGCTTCGGCGACATGTGGGTGAGGGATGGCAACATGTACCTATACGTCACCTCAGAACTGTCATACGCCGTAAGACAGTCGCTTGACCGGGTTTCCCGCTGCCGCGTGCAGTTTGAGGAGGTTCCCTTTGCCGCTCAGCAGTTTGAATACACCGTAATGAAGGCGGTCGTCAGCTCACTGAGGCTGGACTGCGTGGTCTCCGGTGTCATCCGCCGGTCAAGGGAAAAGGCCCGTCAGCTCATCGAAAGAGGGCTGGTAAATGTTAATTATAAAACTATTGAAGATTGCACTCATGTGTGTAATAATAGTGATATATTATCGATAAGACTGTTCGGTCGTTTTAGAATTGATAATATTGAGACCAACCAGAGGAGTGGTAAGTACAACATCCTGGTCAGAAAGTTTAAGTAGGGGAGCGATATTATGAACGGAAATCATCGTTTCAATTTAGTAACCAGCGGATATGACTGCTATCAGGTTGACAATGAGATCGACCGGTATGAGTTCCATGTCCGTGAACTGAATGAAAAAATATTACTTTATCAGAATCAGATCGAGACACTCAACAACCAGTTCAACATGATCAAGAAGAGATATCAGCTTCTGGTCAGTGAACTGCAGGCTCGTGAGAAACAGGCTGACGACGTCGGCCGTCTGGCCCTGCTGGAAGCCAACAACATCATCACCGATGCTCAGAAGAGTGCCGATGAC
>JAGAFL010000056.1:0-2780 GCA_017612595.1 Erysipelotrichaceae bacterium
ATCAGCACCTGACCGGCCGCCGTATAGCCGAAGGAGCGCTCATAGATCACGTTGCCGTCATAGACGGTGCGCTCGCCGTCCATGATGTTCAGGTGAACGGTGTCGCCGTATTCAAAGCCGCCGATCTGGCGGAACTGCTGATGCCTGATGGCGATGCGCGGAGTACCGAAGGCCATGTCAAAGTTGAAGATGCCGCCCTGGGCAAAGCCCTCGCGGATCACGGTCGGTACCGTGGTCATCGGGAAGCGGATGACATCTTCGACCGGATACTGCGGTCCCACCTGCTCATAGGTGATCTGGCCGCTGGCCAGCCTTCCGGCCGTGTAGGCGTAGACATCCCGGCCGTGGAAGATGAAGATGTGCTCGCTGCCGGGCAGACGGTTGACGGTCTCGTCAATGCTCCGGACCGATTCGATCTTGTCGATCATCGGCGTCAGAATGCCGTTATCGGGAGAAACCAGATAACTGCCGTTGGTGAAGCGGGCCACGCAGGAGCGCCTGAACGTTCCCACGCCCGGGTCAACGACCGATACGAATACCGTTCCCGCCGGCCAGACCGGCAGGATGAAATTGATGCCGAAGGCCGCTGAGGGAATGTTAAAGGGTTCGATGTTGTGATTGTAATCTATTACTTCGAGCTCGCGGTCAATGGACTTGATGACTCCCGTCATCGCTCCGCCGCCGCCGTCGCCGAAGTCCGTCTGCAAGACGATAATCGGTTTCATAATGACACCTCCAGACTCATCAATTATACAACATTCTCGCCGCTGTGATTACCACCGTTTTTCCGGCTGTGCTTCCTTTTATCCGGAATTTGTGATATTCAGGGCCCATTTCACAGATATTGCGGAATACCCCCGTTAAGATGTTATAATAAATGCAGATTTCATTATGTAAATAATGTAGAGGGATTTAATCATGACTAATGAGAAAGAGAAAAACAAGTTAACGAAAGTGGAAAGGGCATGGGTTCTTTACGACGTAGGTAACTCCGCCTTTACCATGCTGGCCTGCTCCCTGATTCCCATCTGGTTCAAGGATCTGGCCATCGGCACGGCTCCCGGACAGATAAGTTCTGACAAGGCCACCGCCTACTATTCCATCGCCGTCGCCATTGTCACCGTCGTCGTCGCCGTCATCGGCCCGGTCTGCGGCGCCATTGCCGACCACAAGGACACCAAGAAGATCGTCTTCACCACTGCCATGGCCTTAGGTGTCATCGGCTGCATCATCAACGGCTTTGCGACCACCTGGGTAGCCTTCATCGTCATCCACGTGCTGTCCAAGATCTTCTACAGCGCTTCGCTGACCTTCTATGACTCCATGCTCAACGACGTCACCACCGAAGAGAGGATGGATGAGGTCTCCTCATACGGCTATGCATGGGGCTACATCGGCTCCTGCCTGCCCTTCATTCTGGCCATGATCGCCTACATCCTGGGCGGCGGCTTAAGCGAAGACATCATGTATTTCTCACCCAAGGTTGCCAAGATCATCGGCTTCACCGTCACCGGTGTCTGGTGGTTTTTGGTTACCGTTCCGCTGTTAAAGCACTACAGGCAGATCAACTACGTAGAGACCGAAAGAGGCGCCATCCACAAGACCTTCGCGCAGATCTTCAATACCTTCAAGAAGATCGCCACCAAGAACAGGAAGGTCCTGTTCTTCCTGATTGCCTTCTTCCTGTACATTGACGGCGTCGGCACCATCATCGACAACTGCATCAACATCGGTACTGACTTAGGTCTGCCGACCGTCGGACAGGTCGTCTTCCTGCTGGCGACTCAGGTCGTTGCCTGGCTTGGTTCACTGGTCTTTGCCAGACTGTCCAAGAAGTACGCAACCGTGCCGCTGATCCTCATCTGCATCTGCGGTTACTTCTGCGTCTGCGTCTACGCGCTGGCTCTGAAGACCCTGCTGGACTTCGGCATTCTCGCCTTCGGCGTCGGCTGCTTCCAGGGTTCCATCCAGTCGCTGTCCAGATCGTATTACTCCAAGATCATTCCGGCGGAGAACTCCGGCGAATACTTCGGCATCTACGACATCTTCTCCAAGGGTGCTTCCTTCCTGGGTTCAGCTGTCATCGCTGCCGTCAAGCTGATGGGCGGTTCCATCAACATCGCCGTCGCTTCCCTGGCCATCTTCTTCGCTCTGGGCTTCGTCTTCCTGAAACTCTCAGACAAGCAGCCCAAGACCGAATAACCGACAAAAGGACGTCAATGACGTCCTTTCTTCATGCCTTCACAGTAAAAGAACGGCGCTGCCGTTCTTTCTGTTTATCTGATTTCGCTTACGGTGAACTCGCCGTTTTCAAAATCCACCTGCAGAGTGGTATTGCCGTCGATGCCTTCGGAGACGATCTTGTAGGCTACCTTGGTTTCCACATTCTGCTGAATGAATCTCTTCAGCGGACGGGCGCCGTAATTGATGTCGCTGCCTTCGCTGATGATCTCCTGCTTGGCTCTGTCGGTCAGAACCAGCCTGATGTTTCTTTCCTCAAGCCGCTTGGCAAGCAGGCCGATGAACTTGTCGACAATGCCGCCCAGAACTTCACTAGTCAGCGGGTTGAAGATAACAATGTCGTCGATGCGGTTGACGAATTCCGGCTTGAAGGTCACCTTGACGATCTGCTCATACTCCTTCGTCTTCTTCTCCATGTCCTCTTCAAAGGCGTACTCGCTGCCCAGGTTGGAGGTCATGATGATGATGGTATTCTTGAAGTCGACGGTCACACCCTTGGAGTCGGTGATCCGGCCGTCATCAAGGATCTGAAGCAGGAT
>JAGAFL010000057.1:0-3258 GCA_017612595.1 Erysipelotrichaceae bacterium
GATGAACTGAGCGCTCTGGATCTCCAACTGCCTTCCGGGACGGCTCTGCTGGACAACACCATTCTCAGCGAACCCAGCAGAATGGCGGTAAGCCCGGACGGCCGGAAACTGTTTACGGTCATGCGGGACCAGAAGACCGGTATTCTGACCGGCGGCATCTTCGACCTCAAGAGCGGTCAGTGCCTGCAGAGAGTCGAAGGCGGCTTCGATGACAGGCTGTTTGTCTGGAAGGAAAACCTGCTGATCGTCAGGGAGCACAGTCTTGATGTTCTTGACGCTGACGGTAAAACGGTAAATCAGATACCCCTTACCTCCCAGCAGCCGGTGGCCCTGGACAGCCATGACGGGCTGATCATCTGCCTGTTCCCGGACGGCCAGCTGACGGTCTGCCGCGGATCAGCGGCAGTGAAGACGGTCAGGCTGCCGTTTGCGGACGGCAATGCCGTCAGTGAAAAGATGATCAACTTCCAGTATGACGGGGAAAGACTGTATCTGCTCTGGCAGGACAGACTGGCAGCCGTCGATCTGACCGGCGAAGGGGCCACGCCGCTGTTCACCGTAGATCAGGACGCTGTGGGCTTCCTGACTGACAGTGACGAGATCCTGATCAGCACCGTACTGTTCGGCGCCGATTCAGGACGGTATTACGCGGCAACTTACCACCAGTATTCCCCCGAAGAACTGATCAGCCGGGCAAAAGAGCAGCTGAAAGCCTTTCAGCGCTAGAACAGATCATTGGAAAAAAGAAAATAAAGCGCATGCTCACGGGAGCATGCGCATTGCTTTCAGCACTCAGAACAGCCTGCTTGTGCATAATGGCGGTTTTTTATAAAAACGAAAAAAATATGTGGAAACTGTGTGATTGGTGCTATAATGTAAACGGTATCATATGGCGAAAAAAGAATTTGTCGGGTTAAAAGAGACAAATTTTATAAAGAAGACCTATGAAATCGATTTCATGAAATATTGGGAAAGGAGTGATTCAGATTGATTTTTGATAAGAAGATCGCTTTGTTCCATCAGCATGCCGAAGACAGAGACAGCGCTCTGAAGATGCTGGCAGATGAATTCGTAAAGGCAGGCGTCGTCGAGGAAAACTTCTATGACGGCATCCTGGCCAGAGAAGCAAACTTCCCGACCGGCCTGGCTCTTGATGAAGAGAACAAGACCGGCGTTGCCATCCCGCATACCGATCCGGAATATGTAAAGGAAACTCAGCTGGGCTTCATGACTCTGGACGAACCGGTCGTCTTCCGCAACATGGGCAACATGGAGGAAGAGGTAAAGGTCGACATGATGTTCATGATGGCCATCAAGGAAGCTCATGGACAGGTTGAGATGCTGATGAAGCTGATGGGCCTGTTCGCTGATGACGCCGTTATCAGCAGGCTGCGTGAAGTTGATAACTTCGATGACTTCCTGAAGATCGTCGAAGATGCCGGATTAACTCTGGAATAGGAAAGGTACTCATAAATGTTAGTAACTACCAAGAACATGTTTGAAAAGGCCAAGGCCGGCAATTACGCCGTCGTAGCCCCTGACTATTATGACAACAACTCCTGCCGCGACTACGTTCAGGTCGCTGAACAACTGCATCAGCCCATCATCCTGAGCTATGCCGAGGTTCACAAGGAAATGCTCAGCATCGAAGAAGCTGCCCTGATCGGCAAATACTATGGTGAAAAGGCCAATGTCGAAGTTGCCCTGCATCTCGATCACGGCCAGTCACTGGATTCCGTCAAGCAGGCCATTGCCAACGGCTTCACTTCCGTCATGATCGACGCCTCGATGAAGTCATTTGAGGAAAACGTCGCCATCACCAAGGAAGTCGTCGATTATGCCCATGGCCACGGCGTGGTCGTGGAAGCCGAGATCGGCCATGTCGGTACCGGCGTGACCTATTCATCAGACAACAACGACTCTATCTATACCGAAGTTGAGGCCGCTAAGAAGTTCGTCGAACTGACCGGCGTTGATTCCCTGGCCGTTTCCATCGGCACTGCCCACGGCAAGTACAAGGGCACTCCGGTGATCAATTTCGAAAGACTGCACGAGCTGGCCGAAGCCCTGCCGGTACCCCTGGTACTGCACGGCGGCTCATCCTCAGGCGACCGTAACCTGGAAAGATGCGCTACCGAAGGCATCAGCAAGATCAACATCTTCACCGACTTCATCACCGCTGCCCGCGAGTCCGCCGCTAAGGAACTGCCGGAAGACTGGTTCGAAGTTCTGAAGAATGCCGATGAGGCCATCAAGGAAGTGTTAAGACATTACTATCATGTCTTCCACTGCGATAAGTAAACAGGAGAAACAAGCATGACTAATCCCTTAAGAAGTCCGTTCTTCGTAGTAAACCCCAAGTCATATTTATACGGTGAAGAAGAGTACCAGCTGGCAGCCGTCGCTGAAGAGTTGGCCGTCAAGTACGACGTTGACATTCTCTTTACCGGCCAACTGGTCGATCTGGCCAGAATTGCCCACGATTTCCCCCATCTGTATGTCTGCGCTCAGGCGATGGAATCCCTGAAGCCGGGCAGAGGCATGGGACACATCCTGCCTGAGGCTCTGAAGGCCGCAGGCGTCAGGGCAACCTTCCTCAACCATGCGGAAAATCCGATGACGATGTCGGAACTGACCAAGACGATCGCCAGAGCCAAGGAAGTCGGCATTCTGACCGTCGTCTGCGCTGACGATGTCGCCGATGCCAAGGCCATCGCCCAGCTGCATCCCGACGTCATGGTCTGCGAACTGACCAGTCTGATCGGAACCGGCAAGACTGCCGATGAGTCCTACATGAAGGCTACCAACGAAGCAGTCAAGACCATTTCCCCGGAAACCAGAACCCTGCAGGCTGCCGGCATCTCCACTGCCGAAGACGTCTACAAGGCCATCGCTTCCGGTGCCGACGGAACCGGCGGAACCAGTGGAATCGTCTGCGCCAAGGATCCGGCAGCTACGCTCAGAGAGATGATCGCTGCCCTGGATCGGGCAAGAACCGATTTCTACAAATAAATGGATAATAAGAAAGGAGTTTGAGTTTATGAAGAAAATCTTATTATGCTGCGGTACGGGTGTTGCTACCAGCACAGTCGTCAACAAGAAGCTTGAAGCTGAACTGATCAGAAGAGGCCACAGAGGCCAGTTCGAGATCACTCAGTGCAAGGCCGTCGAAGTACCGGCCAAGAGCCCGAACTTTGACTTATGCGTCAGCACGCTGACCATGTCCTACAAGTGCGAATGCCCGATCATCGTTGCCAC
>JAGAFL010000002.1:0-2573 GCA_017612595.1 Erysipelotrichaceae bacterium
CTGTCCCCGCTGAAGACCATCAGCCGCGGCTATATCATTTCCCAGCAGAAGGGAAAGATCATAAAATCGGTTAAGGAAATTGATGAAGAGGAAAACATCCGTCTTACCTACAGCGATGGAAAGATCGATGTAAGAGTTGTAAAGGAGTAAGTCTATGGAAGAAAGAGAACTGACATTCGAACAGGCCATCAGCAGACTCAATGAGATCACCAACCTCATTCAGCGCAGCGACTGTTCACTGGATGAAGGCTTTGCGCTGTTCGAAGAAGGCGTCAAGCTGGCTGATTACTGTTCCAGAAAGCTGGAAACATACAATAAGAAGCTGGAAGAAATAACCGGAAAACTGGAGAAGAAGGATGACAGTCAGCTTTGAGGAATACCTGCACAGCTGTATTCAGGAAGACTACATCGTCGAAAAGGCGATGAACTATTCGCTATTAGCCCGCAGCAAGCGCATCAGGCCACTTTTAATGCTGACGCTGCTGGCGGACCTGGGCATCCCGGAAGAGCAGATCAGCCGTTTTTATCCGGCCGCGGCCGCCATCGAGTTCGTTCATACCTATTCGCTGATCCATGATGATCTTCCGGCTTTTGACAATGATGATTACCGCCGCGGTCAGCTAAGCTGCCACCGGGCCTTTGACGAACAGACAGCCATTCTGGCCGGCGACGCCCTGCTTACGGAAGCTTTTGATCTGATCGCTCAGAGCGATTTTGAGCCGGAAAGGAAAGTCAGCGCTGTCTCGCTGTTAAGCCGCTACGCCGGCAAGGACGGCATGATCCGCGGACAGGCTCTGGACATGCAGTTTGAAGGCCGGAAGGTTTCTCTCGACCAGCTCATCGGCATGGATGAACTCAAGACCGGCCGACTGCTTACTCTGCCGCTGCTGTTCGCCCTTGTACTGAGCGGAAATGAGGACAAAGCCGATATGTTCACCAGAATCGGCCGGGACATCGGCATCGCCTTCCAGATCCAGGACGATATCCTTGATGTCACCAGTACTGCCGAGCAGCTGGGAAAGAGCACCAGCGACCTGGAAAACGAAAAGGTGACCTACGTATCACTTCTCGGCCTTGAAGAAGCCAGGTCAAGAGTTTCTGAACTCTTTGATGACGTATACAGCCTTCTGGGCGAGCATTACCCACAGACCGCAATGCTGCTGAAGAAGATCGAGAACAGGACCTGGTAAATGAGCAGACTCGATGTCTATCTTACCGAAAGCGGCCTGTTTTCTACCCGTTCAAAGGCTCAGCAGGCCATACGCGAAGGCTTGATCAGGGTCAATGGACGTACCGCAACCAAAAGCGGAATGGAGGTAAGCGAACAGGACCGCATAGAATATGCGCAGCCTGATCTTACCTTTGTTTCCCGCGGCGGCTACAAACTGCTGGAAGCCATCAGGCATAACGGCATTGATCTTAAAGACCGGACCGTTCTCGACATCGGCGCCAGCACCGGCGGATTTACCGACTGTGCGCTGCAGCACGGCGCCATGAGAGTCTACGCCTGCGATGTCGGCCACGATCAGCTTGATCCCTCTCTGAGAAACAATGAAAGGGTGATCAGCCGGGAAGGCATCAACTGCCGTAACCTTACTTCCGGAGACTTTCCCGAAAAGATCGATTTCATCTGCATGGATGTCTCGTTCATCAGCTGCATTAAAATGCTGGGGACGATAGAAAACGTGCTGAAAGAGGGCGGTGAGGCGGTCATCCTCTTCAAGCCGCAGTTTGAAGTCGGCCCGCAACATCTAAATGGACACGGCATTGTGACCGATGATAGAATTACTAGAGAAAAACTGGAAGAAACCGTTGAACTGATCAACAACAGCGGTCTCTCGGTAATATCCGTCATCGAGTCTCCGATCAGAGGAACGGACGGCAACAGGGAGTATCTGATCTATCTCAGAAAGAATGACAATCAGGCATTATAGAGGTGTATTACATGATAGAAAGCTTGCATATAAAGAACTTCATCCTGATTGAGGAGCTGAACATCGAATTCAAGGACAGCTTCAGTGCTTTCATCGGCGAAACCGGTGCCGGCAAGAGCATTTTCATCGATGCCATCGGCATCCTGCTGGGCAACAGGTTCACGACTTCAATGATCCGCAAGGACTGTGAAAAAACGGTCATTGAAGGAAGCTTTGCCTTAAACGGTCAGTTAAGAAACGCCCTGGAAGAAGGCGGTTTTGACAGCGATCAGCTCATCGTCTCCCGTTCGCTCAGTCAGGACGGCAAAAGCGGCGTGAGGGTAAACGGACAGCTTTCAACCGTAGGCTTTCTGAAAGAGCTTTTCGGCCCCTGGATCGACATTCACTCCCAGAACGACAACCAGTACCTGCTTAACGAAAAGTATCACCTGCAGCTTCTGGATGAATACTGCGGCGATGCAGATCTTCTTAAGAACGTCGGCGATCTGTACCGAACCTATCATCAGATCGAAAACCGCCAGAAGGAGCTGGAAGCCACGACCTTCAACCAGTCACAGATTGAAATAATCCGCTATCAGCTTGATGAGATCGAAAGACTCAACATCACGGATCTCAATGAGGATGAGCAGATCGAAGGAC
>JAGAFL010000058.1:0-4305 GCA_017612595.1 Erysipelotrichaceae bacterium
AAGGGGTAGCAAAGGACGAACATGCTGACAATGATGATGCTGGTAAAGTTAACGTTCTTCAGTTTCATGACTATATTATAAAGAATTTGCGGGTAAGGTGAAATAGTGAAAAAAGTTGAAAAATGTTAGCACTCTCTATTGACAAGTGCTAAAAAGAGGATTATAACGGAATCAGAACAAGGGAAGAGAACCACGGAAGGCGATTTCGGAAGTGTTCTCCCCAGCTTGCTCCAACATATTAGTTAGGTTGATATGTAAAGAAATGGCGATTCGCCGGGAAAGAAGGAATGAATTATGTTGATGCCTACAATTTTTGGAGAAGATCTGTTTGATGACTTATTTGACACTGATTACTTTGACAGAGCCATGAAGAATACCGAAAGGAAGCTGTATGGCCACAGAGCAAAGAACGAAATGAAGACCGATGTTAAGGAGAATGATGACAGCTACGACATCATCATGGACCTGCCGGGCTTCAAGAAGGAAGAAGTAAAGATCTCACTGGAAGACGGTTATCTGAGCATTACCGCCAATAAGGGTCTGGAAGAAAACGATACCGACAAGAAGAGCGGCAGATTCATCCGCCAGGAGAGATATTACGGTTCAATGTCCAGATGCTTCTATGTCGGCAAGGAAGTAGAGCACAAGGACATCAAGGCCGGCTTTGAAAACGGCGTGCTGACGATCAGCGTTCCGAAACTAGAAGCCAAGAAGGAAATACCGCAGAAGAAATACATTGAGATCGGCTAAATGATCAGGGATGGCGGAAGCCATCCTTTTATTATGGGGTGCTGACGAAAATGTGGTGCATGAGAAAAAGCGAACAGTGTATAATGAGAGTGTACAAGATCTACGAATAATTAGTAGAATGAGGAGAAAACATGAAGAAAGAATCTGCCAAGCAACTGGCAAAACGAAAAGAGCGGGAGGCCAGACAGCTGGCCAGACTGCAGGCTGAAAACAGCAGCAATCACCGCCTGCACAGCTTCTGGTTCCTGCTGGTGATCCTGACCGTCGTCTACATTGCCGATGAGATCAGCTCCAACATGGCGGGCACGATGAAGCCGTACATGATCTTTGATCTGTTCAATATTCCCAATGCCGATACGAAGTCGGCTGCCTACAGCAGCGCCATCAGCGTCATGGCCATCGCCACGATACCGACCTATCTGACCTTAGCCATCAACCCGCTGTACAAGACCCTGTGCGACCGCTACGGACGCAAGATCTTCTTAGTCATCAACACCCTGGGCATGGGCGTGGGCATGCTGATCTCGATGATCGCTCCCAACCCCTACATCTTCGTACTGGGCACCTGCATCACCGGTTTCTTTACCCCCAATGACGTACAGGTCATTTACCTGATGGAAACGGCACCGATCCACCACCGGGCCAAGCTCTGCAGCATCACCAAGGGCATCGGCCTGCTTTCCGTTTCCCTGATCGGCGTCTTCCGTTCCATGTTCTATGATCCGGCCAAGCTGTCCACCTGGAGGCTGGTCTACCTGATTCCGGTACTGATCGCCATCGCCATCGGCATCTTCGCCATGGTCTTTACCAGAGAGACGCCGGTATTCATGGAAAAGAGACTGAAATACCTGCAGCAGAGCGATGAAGAAAGAGCGGCTGAGGAAGCCAAGGGCGAAGAGAGCAGCGGCGGCGGCATCAGTGAAGCCTTCCGCTACATCAGGCGTTCCCACCAGCTCAAGATGCTGATCCTGGTGATCTTCGTCTTCTCGGTCGGCGTCGGTCTGTCCGGCTATTCCACCGAGATCCTGCTGGCGGCCGGCCATCTGAGCGATGCGGACATGAACACCTTCTACATTCTGGAACCGATCGTCTATGCCATCTGCGCCTTCTTCTCGGGCTTTGCGACCGATACCCTGGGCCGTAAGAACTCCGGCATGCTCTTCGGCATACTGGCTGCCATCGGCATGGCTACGTTCGTCATCGGCGCCAAGGCCGGCTTAAGCGCCGTAGCCCTGGCCCTGGCCAATGGTCTGATGTTCGGGGGCATGTGGTCACTGTCTGACCTGCTGTTCATCACCCTGCCGGGTGAACTGGCTCCCACTCACATCCGGGCATCCGTCATGTCGCTGGTGTCCTATGCCTACATTTCCAACCTGATCGTCAGCATGCTGGTCGGCATCTTCTATCCGGCCATCGGTTCCGCCAACATCGGCATCTTCCAGCTGTGTCTGTTTGCGCCGATCATGATCTTCAGCGTTGTCATTCTCAAGCTTAAGATCAAGGAAACGAAGGATACTGACCTCACACAGGTCACTCTCGACTGAACGCATCGGTAAACCATCAGGCGCTGACTGCAGTCAGCGCCTTTTCTTTGGCCATTCTTATGTGCCGGCATCTTTCTGTCATTTTCGGAAAAAAGAAGAGAATTCATCATTCCCTTCTTACTGACTGGTTTGTCTTCTGTCTGTTGGCAGTCTGATCGGCACCTAGAAGTTTGGCTGGGGCTGCGGATCATTGAGATGGGAGTCGATGATGTCCCGGACGCTTTCCAGGGCGATCCGCTGCATGGCGGTCAGAGCCGACGAGCTTCTCACCGAACAGCAGCGCTTGCCGAAGCGCAGGTCCAGAAAGACGCAGGGATCAGGATCGGCTACGTCAGGCTTGCCGGCATATTCCAGGTCATTTTCCTTCCACAGTTCCTCAAGTTCGTCAAGGATGTCAGCGGAAAGCAGACGGGTCAGCGTATGGAAGTTCTTGCGGTCGTAGTATTCCAGAGCTGCCGTTTCGTCCTGGTTGAGCAGCAGGTAGGCCTGGAAGGTACACATTCCGCCTTCAATGATGCGGTAGCTGACGCCGTTAAGATGGTTGCCGGCATCGGCGACCATGGCGCCGGAGTAGCGGTAGAACAGCCTGATCAGCTGCTGGACGAAGTCAACGGAGAAGTAGAGGAAGGAATTGTTGCTCAGGGAGATCTGCTTTCCAAAGAGATAGCGCACTTCCAGAGAACAGCCGTAGCCTTCCGGCAGACCGGCCGTGTGGCGGTGCATGCCGTTGTATTTGCGGACATCGCTTTCGCTGATGATCCGGTCCAGTTCATTCATGAAACTCTTGTCGACAATGCTCTGGAAAGTCAGAGAAGGCACGGTTTCATTGTGCTGAGCGGCCCGGTAGGTTACCAGCACCGTATCCCGGTACAGTTCAGCGTTAAGCTGGTAATTGTGATCGGCAAAGCCCTCTTCGTCACTGAAGGCAACCTTTTCCAGCGAAAAGCGGCAGCTGAAACTGATGATGATGTCCTGAACAGTCAGGTCGGTATTCATCTGTTCACTGCCTTCAAGCAGTTCATCAATGGTCTTTTCCGGTTGGTTCATTGGATTACCTTGCCTTTACATGTCCATTATACAACATCGGTTTATTCAGGGAAAATGCCCGAAAGAAAAGTTCATCAGCGGATGAACTTCGTTTTCAGATCAGCGGCTCGGTAAGGAAGCTGAGTCCGAGATCCTGCAGTTCTTCATAGGCGGTTTCCATGTCGCTGCCGGCGGCCAGCTGGTGGGGGTCATGGGCGTCAACGCCGAACAGACAGCGCACTGGATAGCGGGCCAGGATCTCCCAGAATTCCCGGTGCGGATAGAAGAAGCGGGGCCCTTCGGCAAAATCGACGCGGCCCTTGGCAATGCGGTGGACGTTGACCTCCAGCGGCATGCCGGTTTCGGCGGCCTTGCGGCCGATCATGTCGGCGACCTGCGCACAGGCGTCGGTGAATTCACTCTGCCGGTACATGATCAGATCGGGATGGCAGACATACATGAAGAGTCCGCTTTCCATACCGCGGCAGACGGCCCGGCCGTATTCGAGTATTTCCTCTTCGCTGTTGGTCTTGAAGAAACTGCCCTGACCGTCATGGTGAAGGAAATGCTGGCCCAGGATCAGGTAGTCGGATTTTCTTTTCAGGAAGACCTTCTCATCATGAAGCTGTGGGAAGTACTCGGTCTCAAAGCCGGCCAGAAGGCGGATCTGTCCTTCGTAGCGGCGCTGCAGGGACGCGATGGATTCAAGGTATTCATCGATCTGTGACCATTCCATGTGGGAACGGGGATTGGAGTAAAAGCGGTTGGGGCCGTGGTCGGCAAAACCCAGAAGGCGGTAGCCGGCCTGAACGGCACATCTGACATATTCCTCATCGCTGCCGACGGCATGTCCGCAGCGGATGGTATGGGTATGGTAATTGAAATCCTGTCGCATGTCTTTTTCCCTCCCGGTTAATTATCCGACAAATCCCCTGCGCTGACAAGGGCAGAGGACTGCTTACGGCTGTCTGACTTCCTGCCAGTC
>JAGAFL010000059.1:0-3385 GCA_017612595.1 Erysipelotrichaceae bacterium
GGAGAGTCTGTAAAACACCAAAGGGCAGAAAGAGCCCTTTTCTTATAGTATTTCATTTGACATGGGGACGGATAATGGTAAACTTTTCTATTGGTGAACAAGATGGAAGAGACCAAGACGATCGGCCGCGATTATACCACCGGCCAGCTGATAAAGTTTGCGACACCGTCGGTAATGAATGAGATCGTTATCTCGCTTTTGTATACCCTGGACGACGGTCTTTTCATTTCCCGCTACATCGGTCATGACGCTCTGGCCGCCTTCTCGATCGGTTCACCGCTGTTCATGCTCAACTTTGCGGTCGTCAATCTGCTGGGCGGCTCAGCCATTCTGGTCAGCCGGAAATTCGGCGAAAAAAAGGAAGAGGAAGCCCGGAAAAACTTCACTACGGTTGTTGTAGCCATTCTTCTGATCGGCATCCTCATGGCCATCGTGGAGCGGACGTTTCTGAAGCAGATCCTGCATCTGCTGGGCGCCACGGAGATTCTTTATCCGTATGCCTGACAGTTCAACAGCATCGGAACGCTCTACATTCCCCTGGCTCTGGTAGCCGGCATCTTCTCCCGCTTCTACGTAACGGCGGGGAAGCCGCAGGTGGGGCTGCTGAATACCGTTCTCAATGTCGGGACCAACGTCTTCTTTGACTGGTATTTCGTGGTTTACCGGCAGATCGGCATGGTCGGGGCGGCCTACGCCAATCTGATCGCTGTCTGCGTCCAGATGGCCATCGGACTGATCTTCTACAGCAGTAAGGCCAGTGAACTGCGCTTTGCCCGGCCGGATCTTACCGACACCTCAACCCTGAAACGCTCCATGCGTCTGGGCATTCCTTCCTGCATTACCAACGCCTCCGTCGGTCTGGGAACGCTGGTTCAGAATCACGTCATTCTGCATTGGGGAAACGAAGAGTATCTGGCTGCCTATTCCATTGTCAACAACATCGCCTTCACCTTCATGGGCGGCTTCTTCGGTCTGTTCGGCACGACCGGACCGCTGGTCAGCTACGCGGTCGGAGAAAAGAACCTGTCGAAGCTGCAGAAGCTCTTCGGTCAGATCTTTACGGTCACCACGGTACTGTCCTTTCTGACGGTCGGACTGTTTCTGACCGGCGGAAGGATGCTGGTTAAACTGTTTGTCAGCAGCGCTGAGCAAAGTATGATCGGGATCCTGAATTACGGCATGCGCATCATGCCTTACAGCTTCCTGCTGTTCGGCTACAATATCGCTGCCCGCAGCACCATGGCCAATCTTCAGCAGACCCGCTATTCCGGCTTTCTGACCGTCATGCACGAGATCGTCTTTAATAATCTGACTCTGGTGCTGCTGCCGCTGCTGTTCGGACTGGACAGCGTCTGGTTTTCCTTCTTACTGACCAATGTGATCATGCTGGTGATAACCATAATTGTGATTCTGCGACTGAAGCCGGAATATTACCCGGAAACGGCAGAATAGAAAAACGTGAAAGAAAAGCTGTCGTCAGACAGCTTTTTCAGTACCTGAATTGGTTGAGGTCTTTCCGGATCAGCGGGAAGTCATCATAGGAGATCATGTCCAGTCTGATCGGTGAAAGCGTGATGTAGCCCTGATGCAGGGCGTAGATGTCGCCGTCCAGGCTTTCCACCAGATTGACGAAGGAGAATTCGGAAGCGGAAGTGTCATAGTAGTAATAGCGGCCGTCATAGCGCGGCGTGAGGTCCTGGTGGTAGAGATAATTGCCACCGTGACCGCAGATGTGATAGCCCCTGATCTCTTCTCTGGGACGGTTGGGAACGTTGACGTTGAGCACGAACTTGCGATTGAAGGGCTGGCTGATGAACCACTGGGCCATCTGGCGGGCGACTTCAGCGCTGTAGCGGTAGTCATATTCATCGCCGAAATCCAGTGATACGGCAATGGCCGGGACGCCATAGTCCAGTCCGGTGCAGGCGGCGCCGCAGGTTCCCGAGCAGGGAATGTTGTTGGAAAGGTTGCTGCCCTGGTTGATGCCGGTGACCAGCAGATCGATGCCGTCCTTCATGAAGGCGTTGATGCCCAGTTCGGCGCAGTCCCGGGGTGTGCCTTCCACGGCATAGCCGACGACGTCTTCGTCATACTGCCGCTTCTCCACTCTGAGTACCTTGTTGATGCTTAGGCCGTGTCCGGCTCCGCTCATGCCTGACAGGGGTGCGGAGACGGTGACTTCACCGAGTTTCTTCAGTTCATTGACCAGCGCTCTGATTCCCGGAGAATCGATGCCGTCATCATTGACAACCAGTATCTTCATAGCAATTACCTCGCCCGTTAATTGTACCACAGTTGCCCTGATGATACATCCCTGTCGCTGCCGCCTGTCAGGGAAAATGTGCTATGATTTAGTCATGTTAAGAATTGACGGACTGAAAGTCTACGAAGATCTGGATAAGCAGCAGCTGCTCAGGAAGGCTCTTAAGAAAGCCCGGATCCGTGAGCAGGACGTTTTGAACTGGCGCATCGGCCGCAAGAGCATTGACAGCCGGGACAAGAACGACGTCCACTACCTCTACAGCATCCTGGTAGAAGTCCGCAATGAAGAAGACTATCCGCATCTGGCGAGAGTCAAGGAAAACAGCGAAGAACCGTTTGCGGTAAACCGCCGTTCCGCTTACCGCCCAATCATCGTCGGCGCCGGTCCGGCCGGTCTGTTCTGCGCCCTGACCCTGGTTGAACACGGCATTAAGCCGATCATCATCGAACAGGGTGACAGCGTGGAAAAGCGCATGGAGAAGGTCAGAGCATACAGGGAAACCGGCAGACTGGATGAACTGAGCAACGTGCAGTTCGGCGAAGGCGGAGCCGGAACCTTTTCCGACGGCAAGCTTACTACCGGCATCAGCAGCCCCTACATCGACCGGGTTCTGAAGACCTTCCACCGTTTCGGCGCTCCCGAAGAGATAACCTACCTGGCCAGGCCGCACATCGGCACCGACAATCTGGTAAACATTCTGGTAAACATCCGCCATTACATTGAAGAACTTGGCGGCGAATATCATTTCAACTGTCAGTTTACGGACTTTGAAGAACGCGGCGATCATTTGCTGGTCAGATGCAAAGATGAGGAATTTGAAACCGATGCGCTGGTTCTGGCGCTGGGTCATTCCGTCCGCAAGAGCTTTGCGATGCTCCAGCAGCACGGCATGGAAATGAGAAGAAAGAACTTCTCGGTCGGCGTGCGCATCGAGCACCTGCAGAAGGACATTGACCGGGCCCAGTACGGTGATAAGACGAAGCTTAAGCTTCCGGCCGCCCAGTACAAGTTGGTCTACCACGGCAGCGAGAGAAGCTGCTATACCTTCTGCATGTGTCCCGGCGGCGAAGTCATCGCCTCC
Source organism: Erysipelotrichaceae bacterium (assembly GCA_017612595.1). Taxonomy (GTDB): domain Bacteria; phylum Bacillota_I; class Bacilli_A; order Erysipelotrichales; family Erysipelotrichaceae; genus UBA1783. Next base: position 3,345 of record JAGAFL010000059.1, read on the forward strand.
AGCAGCGAAGAGGGTCAGGTCGTGACCAACGGCATGAGCGA
>JAGAFL010000060.1:0-3213 GCA_017612595.1 Erysipelotrichaceae bacterium
AAGCCCTTGGATTCATCTACGGTAATGACGCCGTCCTTACCGACCTTGTCCATGGCTTCGGCAATGTACTTGCCGATTTCCTCGGAACTGCTGGAGATGGTGGCGACCTGGGCGATGTCCTTGGAAGTGGTTACGTCCTTGGTCTGTTCCAGAAGCTTCTCTGAGATCAGCTTGGCAGCCTTCTCCATGCCTTCCTTCAGCAGAACGGGATTGGAGCCCTTTTCCACGCAGTCGACGCCGCTGTGCATGATGGCCTGGGCCAGCAGGGTAGCGGTAGTGGTTCCGTCACCGGCTACGTCGTTGGTCTTGTTGGCGACTTCGTAAACCAGCTTGGCACCCATGTTTTCAAACTTGTCTTCCAGTTCAATTTCCTTGGCAATGGTGACGCCGTCATTGGTGATCAACGGTGAACCGTAGCTCTTCTCGAGAACGACGTTGCGGCCCTTGGGACCCAGGGTGACCTTGACGGTATTGGCCAGGGTATCAACGCCCTGCAGCATTCTGGTCCGGCAGTCCTTGGCAAACTTTACTTCCTTACTCATTCCTTAACATCTCCTATTCGATCACAGCAAGGATCTTGCTGTCGGGTATCAAAAGGTATTTCTCCTTTTCGTACTCAATTTCCGTAGTGGCGTACTTGTCAAAGATGACTCTTTCGCCGGCCTTTACGGATACCGGAACTTTCTTGCCGTCAACTTCCTTGCCGTCGCCTACGGCGATGACGACACCGGTGTTTTCGGCGTCCTTCTCACTGGCTGAGAGAATGATGCCGCTGGCAGTCCTGTTCTCGACTGTCTCCTTCTTCAGAAGCACATTATCATTTAATGGTCTTATCATATAAGCCTCCTATTACCTGCGTTCGTTTAGCACTCTTAATATCTAAGTGCTAACACCTAAATTATAGTTCAATATGCCCTCATGTCAAGAGTCCCGGGTGTGTATTTTGTGATGTTCGTGATATAATGTGAACATGATGAAAAGAAAGAACAGTGTCCTTATTCTGATAGCCGTTCTGCTGGTCGCCATCGTCGGAATCTACCTGGCTTATGACAAGCTGTATTACCCCAGCGCCAGGACCTACGCGACCTATTTGGCCGTGCATCAGGAGATCGAGGGAAAGGACGCTGACAGCATCACCATTACCACTGTCAACCATAAGGTGGTTGTCAAAGCCAGCGATGACGACAAGATCAAGGTCATCTACTACCAGAAAAGCGAAAATGCCAACATCCTGGTCATGGACGGCCGGCGCTTTGAACTCACCATGGTGGAAAAGGTCGAGAATCTGGACAACATCCTGTTCAAGAGCGACAAGAAGATCGATACCATCATCGTCTATCTGCCGGCAGGGCGGGCTTATAATCTGAATGTGGAGTCCGTTGACGGATCGCTGAGCGTCGAAGGCGTCAGCCTTTCCCAGCTGAACTTTGAGACCGCCTACGGCGACGTTACCGTCAGGGACTGTGAGCTCGTCAGAGCCGTTCTGACCATCAGTTACGGCAACATCGTCCTGTCGGGTGATTCCTTCAGGTCGGTTTCCGCCTCGTCGGTTTCCGGCAACATCAGCCTGGATCTGTCTGAAGAGCTGGCGGCCTACAGCGTCAGCGCTTCATCCACCTACGGCAGTCTGCTGCTCAACGGCGAACAGATCATCGTCGTCGATGAAGAGGGAAATGAGAAGGTTTCCAATCAGCTGATCTTCCAGCTGGAACAGAAGCTTCCTTCCCTGCTGATTAGTTCCACCAGGGCAAAGGTTCTGATCAATACCGTGGAACCGCAGCCCGAACCGGACAATACCGAAACCCAGCAGCCCACCGGAGAGTAGTCTCCGGTTTTCTTTTGCGCCAGGTAAAAGACCGCCTCAGCGGTCTTTCAGCTCATTGATGGATATTCAGTCCGTTATCTGATGAAGGATCTCGTCCAGATCATAGTCGTGGGACGGGGTCGGGAACTGCCAGTCGTCTTCGGGATAACGCGGAATGATGTGGAAGTGCAGGTGCATGACCGACTGTCCGGCCGCTTCGTTGTTGTTGGACAGGATGTTGCATCCGGCAGCGCCGGTCTTTTCCGTGATCTGAATGGCCAGCTTTCTGACTACTTCGATCAGGTGGGCCAGGGTTTGAGGATCAATGTCATAGATGTTGCGGAAATGCTGCTTGGGCATGACCAGGGTATGGCCTCTGGTAGCCTGGGAGATGTCCAGGATGGCCAGAACCTGATCGTCTTCATAAACCTTCTTGGAAGGAATGTTTCCTTCGATGATCTCACAGAATAAGCACATAGTATTCGCTCCTTACTTCTTATAGTTTTCCCACATGCGGGCAGTGGCGTCGCTGACCAGTCTGACGGCCTTCTCAACGGAGGCCTTGTCCCAGGTCTCCTTGGGACCGCGGAACTGGGTGGTCAGGTCTTCGCGGTTGTCGAAGACACCGACCGGCAGATAGTATTTCTCGCCCCAGGCTTCAACGATCAGGGTGTCCTTACGGTCGCTTACTTCCTTCATGTACAGGATGTCGTCGCAGCCGTAATCGTACATCATGACCTTGTCAGGGGTCTTGTGGTTGATGCTTGAGCCCGGGTTGTTGGGATCGTAGCGGGCATCGTTCTTGGCCCGGGAATCCTCCGGGGTGACCCAGATGTAGAGAACGGCAGCATTCTTCAGCAGATCCGGCGAGAGCATCGAGTAGGTATACTGATAGCCGAAGGTACCGGTAAGGGGCATCGAAGCGCCGTCATTGCCGCCGCGGGAGAATTCAATGATGATGGTCTTGTCGGAAAGATCCTCGGTATACTGCGACTGCTTTTCATCCAGCAGCCGTCTGGCTTCCGGCTCCAGTTCCTCAGCGATCTGCTTTCTGATCTTTTCGTCCAGCATCGCGATCATCGGCTTCATGCCGACGGCGACGCAGGCGCGGTCGAAGCGCTCGAACAGATATTCAGCCGCATTGGCCGGATGCACGTAGTTGCGATTTACCAGATCCTGGTAGTCCTCGCTCAGCAGGATGGACAGCACGCCCCAGACCCGGCCGTCATGAGTCGGCGAATCGTCGTCGGGGTAGTAGAGGGAAGGCTGGCCCATGGCGGCCAGTTTCTTGTCGACGCCTCTCATCAGCCAGACGTACGGGAAGTCGTCAAGCTGCAGATTCTTGCCGAAGTGGAAGTCGTTGACCATCTACACAGGGTCGTTGTAGTTAATGATAATAACCACTTCGG
>JAGAFL010000061.1:0-11906 GCA_017612595.1 Erysipelotrichaceae bacterium
AGGCCACAAAGTCGATGCCCAGCTTGGCGCATACTACCATCAGGCTGTTGGCGACGGTGTTGCAGGCATCACCCATGAACACCCACTTCAGGCCCTTGTAGTAGCCGAAGTACTCATAGGCGGTCATGACGTCAGCCAGCATCTGAGTGGGATGGAAATCGGTGGTCAGGCCGTTCCAGACCGGTACGCCGGCGTACTTGGCCAGATCTTCAACGATCTTCTGGTCAAAGCCGCGGTATTCGATGCCGTCATACATTCTGCCCAGAACTCTGGCGGTATCAGCGATGCTTTCCTTATGGCCCATCTGTGAGGAATTGGGATCCAGGTAGGTGACGCCCATGCCCAGATCATGGCCGGCGACTTCGAATGAGCATCTGGTTCTGGTTGAGGTCTTCTCAAACAGCAGGACGATGTTCTTGCCTTCCAGATAGCGGTGCGGGGTGCGGGTAAGCTTGAGTCTCTTGAACTCCATGGCTAAGTCCAGCAGGTACTGGATCTCTTCGGTGGTGAAGTCCAGAAGCTTGAGGAAGTTTCTTCCCTGTAAATTCTTTGGCATATGTTTTCTCCTTCTCTTCTAATTATTCATCTTCACGCCACAGCGGCATGCTCATGCAGCGCGGGCCGCCCCGGCCTCTTGACAGTTCGGCGGAGGGGATGGTCAGAACGCTCAGGCCCTTTTCTCTCAGGATGGCGTTGGTGATGTCGTTTCTTTCGTAACAGACGATGACGCCCGGGGCGATGCACAGGGTGTTGGAACCGTCGTTCCACTGTTCCCTGGCTGCCGCGATCAGATCGTCGCCGCCGCAGTAGATCAGCTCAACATGGCTGACGCCGGTGTACTTCTCCAGAATGGCCTCCAGAGTCATGTCCAGCTTTTCAATGTGCAGCTCTTCCGGATCGCCGCCCTTTTCCGGGGTGATCTCGTAGACATCCAGCGGTCCGATGATGGCCGGATGGACGGTGTACTTGTCAACGTCGATCCTGGTAAAGACGGTGTCCAGGTGCATGAAGGCTCTGGATGAGGGGATCTTGAAGGCCAGCACGGTGCGGACCGTGCAGTCGGGATCGTTGAACAGATGACGGGCCGCCATTTCCACGGCGTCCGGTTCGGTGCGCTGGGAAATGCCGATGCATACCACGGAATCCGTCAGGTTGAAGACGTCGCCGCCCTCAATTGATGCGTGGTAGTCGCGGTCGTAGTAGCGGGTGATGTAGCCGGCGAAATCCGGATGATACTTGAAGATGTAGTCGGCATAGATGGTCTCGCGGTTGCGGGTGGGGTAGTGCATCCTGTGCAGGAAGACGCCTTCGCCTACCGAGGCAAACGGGTCTCTCTGGAAATAGAGGTTGGGCATCGGTGCCACGACGAGGTCGTCATTGGGAGCGATGCGGTCCTGCAGTGAGTAATCGCTGAGGTCCTTGCCGCCCATTTCCTTCAGAGTGATGCCTTCCATGGTCTTTTCGACCAGGTCCTTGCCCTTGAAGTTGGTGATCAGGTAGTTGTAGCACTTGTCCTGCCACTTCTTGGTCTTGATGTTGCCCTCTTCCAGCCACTGGTAGAGGAAGGGCTTGATCAGCTTGGGATTGAGGTCCAGCACTTCGGTCATCAGATCTTCCAGATAGACTACTTCAACGCCATTGTCTCTTAACAGCTGCGCAAAGGCGTCATGTTCCTCCTGCGCAACCTTTAAGAAGGGGATGTCGTCGAAAAGCAGTTCCTGAAGGGTGTCCGGAGTCAGATTAAGCAGCTCTTTTCCCGGGCGGTGAAGCAGCACTTTCTTCAGCGGTGCTATTTCACTTTTTACATGAATGCCTTTCATAATTATGATTATCCTTTCTTAGCCCCAAAAGGGTATCGGTACAATTAAACTATAGGCCATGGAAACCGTCCGCAATGGTCATTTGTCTCTCATTTCGTTGTATTTTCGTAAACGCTTACAATAAAGGCCGCCGGTTTGCCCTCTGAGCTCAATGATGATATCCTAATAATGGGAAAGAAAAGAAAAAATGACATTCAGTGAAAGCGGTCTTCAGGACCAGTTCTGTTCCAGCTACGATAAGACCAAGCTGTGCAGCTACGACGTCGAGATCATTAAAGGGCCCACTAAGCCCCTGATCCATCAGGCTGCCCGTTTTCTGCTGTTCGGCAAGGGAAAAGGGGTAATGAAGATCAACGAAAAGTCCTATGATCTCAATCCCGGAAGCTTCGCGGCGATACTGCCGTGGGACAGCAGCGAGGTGACGGAAGTCAGCGAACCGCTGCAGTTCGTCAAGATCATCTACAGCTACGACTTCGTCAACCAGTTTCTGCGCATCAACGGCTCCGCCCCCGCCAACGTGACCTCGTTCATGGCCGCCTGCCCGGTGGTGAACCTCAACGAGCAGGAAATGAAGCTGATCCAGCAGATCTGCCGCAGCATCAAGAGCGAAGTAGGCGTCGAATCGGCTTACGCGGTGCGCCAGGAAAAGGAGCTGAGCGAACTGCTGGTCGGCAACAAGATCGCCGAGCTGATGATCAACTTCAAGCGGCTGATCCTTAAAAGAGGGACCGTTGAACCTCAGCGTTCCAACGCTTCCCCCAACAAGGCCGGCATCTTCAAGTACATGTATTCTCACATCGCTGACTACATGACCCCGGAGAAGCTCTCCCAGATCTTTGCGATGAGCCAGGAAGAGATCACTGCCTATGTCAGGGAAATGACCGGCTTTTCCCTGAGCGTCTTCATCAACGAAATAAGGATATCCAAGGTCTGCGACCTGCTGGTCCATACCCATCTGCCGCTGGTGGACATCGCCATGGTGACCGGCTTCAATGATGCTTCGCACCTGGTCAAGAGCTTCAGCAGCCGCATGCACGTCTCCCCCGGGGAGTACCGCCAGGCTTACCATCAGGAAAAGGAAGTGCTGAGGGAAGATGAGAATACCCTGGGCTTTGCGGCGGTTTCCTACATCAATGATTACTATATGGATGACCTGCGTTCCATTGAAGTGGCCAAGCACTTCGGAACCACGGTCACCGAACTCAACCGGGCGCTGCTTTATGTCATCGAAATGAACTTCGAGGAATTCCTCAACTACAAGCGCATCAACCGGGCAGCTGAGCTGTTATTGGAAACGGACATGCCGGAGATCGACATCTGCATGGAGGTCGGCTACAACAATATCAAGACCTTCACCCGCAACTTCGTCAAGCTCAGGAACATCCGTCCCGGTGATTTCCGCCGGGAGTACACCCTTCAGCAGGCTGACGAGTCGATTCCCGTCCCGGAAGAAGAGCCTTAATACAGCAAAAAGGACTGTTGTCCTTTTTCTTTGCCCGCAAAAAAGAGAGAAAGGTCGGCCCTTTCTCTCTGTTGTTTATCGTTTCGGTTTTATCAGTCTTCGCGTCTTCTGATCAGCACCCAGGAAGAGCTGATGGCCATGAGACTGAGGGAACTCAGGGTAAGCCAGCAGCTCAGGGCATCGAGGTCACCGGTGTCCGGTGTCTGAACATCTCCCGGCTCGGGTGTATCGTTTCCGCCCGGTTCGGTGCTGCCGTTTCCGCCGGGTTCGGTCGGCTGCGTTTCCGTAATGGTCAGGGTAGTGGAGACTTCACCATCGGTAAACTCTACGAAGATTTCATGCTCGCCGGTCTCCAGCTGTTCCAGAACTTCCGGACTGATGGTGATCACCGTACTGCCTGAGGCAGCACTCACGCTGACTTCAACGTTGTCGATCAGGGTCTTGGAATACTTGTCAAAACAGAGGTCATTGTCCGGATCGCGGCTGACCTTCAGAACGTAGCCGTCGCTGCTGCCCTTGGCCCAGCTGCCGTCGGCGCCTTCGGTAACTGTGTAGACCGGATTCTTGTGCTCCTGGAAGACGGCCACGTAATCCTGAGGCCCGGTAACATCGCTAATTTCAGGCTCCCAGCCGGTGAATTCGTAATAGCAGTCTTCGCCATGCGGCTTCTCGGGAGTCTGTCCCGTGTAAACCGGTGTTTCTCCGTAGGCAACGTTGGTATTCTGGAGCACCTCATTGTCGTAGTTAAGGAATCTGATGGCATATTCTCTGGTTGTCTGAGAATATGTGGCTTTGTAGCTGGTGGATTCGGTCGCTTCTGCGATTTCCCTGTCCCAGCCGGCAAAAGTGTAGCTATACTGAGGAGTTTCCTCTCTGGTTGGGGTATCGCCCCTGTATACCGGCATTTCACCATAGGGGATCTGGCCTTTTTGGAGTTCGGAATTGTCCCAGTTGAGGAAGGTGACGGTGCAGTACTCGGTTTCAAATTCGGCGGTAACGAATATGGGCTTTTCCAGAATGATGAACCAGTAGCTGTCGCCGTCCTGGTGAAGCTCGTAGGTGGTGTCAGCATCATCCTTGACAGTAAGGCTGGAGAGAGAGCAGTGATCATTATTGGGGGTGACAGTCAGGATGATCTTGGTGTGACGGGAAGCCTGTTCGTAGTTGGAAGTAACGGTACCGAACTCATTGGTGGTAATGGTGATCGGATAGTTCTTGCCGATGTAGAAGAAACCGCCGCCGCCGTAATTAGCCCATTCCGGATAATAATATGGCCTGAAGAAGATGGTGCAGCTGCCGTTGAGCGACTCGGGTACGACAAATTCGTTGCCGAAACCGCCGGGGTACCAGCCGTCATCGGGTATCGCGCCGTTGACCAGGGCGACTACCTTGATCTTCTGACCGGTTGTAAGATCGGTCTGGAGCATGTACTCCACGTCTTCAGTACCGGTGTTTTCAGCGATCATTTTATCAAGGATCTTATGGTTTTCGGAATCGGTTATGTCAATGAGATAATAGCCGTCTTCCAATGTGCCCGGTGTCTCATCCTCAGCGGCTGCTGTCGGCGGCAGAAAAACCAGACACATAAGCAATGCCAACATTATTGTCACTATTCTCTTTCCGTTCATACGAATATCCTTCTCTCTTTAATCTATCTTATCACAATTATCCATTGTTTTACATATTACTATATTATGCCTTGATCATGCCGGTCAGAAAGGCTTTTCATTCTGTCCGTTATGTCTAAGAAAAGATGAAAATGTTATAATCCATTAGGGAAACCGCCAGAGGGCTTAATAAAGGACAGAATGAGAAAAATCAGAGTATTGGAGACGGCTGCCTTCATATCAGCGGCCATTGCGGTTCTGTATCTGGGAGCTGACCATCCGGTCCCCGGAGGCTTTGGTCTGCTGGTGATCACTGTAGCTGTCATTGCGGCATTGCAGCACGGGTTGCTGATCTGGCTTCATCAGAACCTCTTAAAAAGGAAGACCTTTTTGATAGCTGTCCTTCTGAGCAGCGTTACCGCTCTGGCTGCTGCCGGGTTTCTGATTGCCCGAGCTGGCAGGTTCAATGAAGAAACGCTGATCTGGCTGCTTATAATAGGTGCTGCAGCCGTGGTTTATGGAAGTCTGTTATGGGTGTTGAACCGCTGGCTGATAAACAGATACCGGACTGACGGTAAATCCTGAATAAACCCCTCAATCTGATGAATTAATGAACGGTTTTTAGAAATGAAGATCATGGAAAAACAGAACGTAAAAAAACTGCTCAGAAGAGCAGACATCATTGAAAGAATGAAGAGTTTTCCTTATGAGCAGGAAGACTACTGGATCATTACCGGTGCAGCCCTGGTTCTGTACGGCATCAGACAGAAAACCCACGACATTGACCTGGGCTGTACGGAAAGAATGGCTGACATCCTGCAGCAGCAGGGCTATCTTCATAAGGTCATGGATGACGGCTGCCGCTGGTTCAAACTGTCCGAGGATCTGGAAGTCTTTGAGAACTGGCTCTATGACGAAGTGGTCCGGGTTGATGGCCTTCCGGTCATGAGCATCAGGGGAATAATGGAAATGAAGGAAGCTCTGGGCAGGGACAAGGACCTGCGGGATCTTCAGCTGATCAGAAATTATCTAAAAGAGAATAAGATTCAGCAATAAACAGAAAACAGCCCGGTGGAAACCGGGCTTTCATCAGCTTGTTTTAAATGGATGCTATTCCTTACTGCTTTCCAGTTGCCAGAGCTCGTCAATGCTTCTGCGGGTATCGGGATAGAAGTAGATGGATATCCTGTGGTAGATTCCCGGCTCTTCTTCCATTAACCGGTTCCAGACCACTACGCGGTACAGCAGTGCCTTGTAGTCTCTGGTTCCGCCGTCCCGGTATCTGACAATTGAATACGGGCACAGCAGAATAAGCAATAATGCGATGATGATCAGCACTGACTTACTTTTCTTCATTTATCGGCTCCATTCCAGCCGGAAGGTTACGGTAACATCGCCGCTTCCCAATTGCTGGGCCAGCATCTGCTTTTCCGCCCCTTCAATATGGGCGATCCTGGTGAATGACCAGGTGTTCTGACCGTAGTAAACGGTCAGCTGCTTGCCCTGATAGAGGATGATGTCACCGGGCTGGGCGGTAATTCTCTGATCGTTGGTCGGCAGCTGCCAGGGCAGCTCGGCCACTTTTTCAAAGCCGCCGTAATCATGCATGTTCAGCGTCAGCGCTTCGCTGCCGAGCTTCTCCATCAGGGCTTTTGCTGAGGAATTATCCTCCAGCTCGGCGTAGAAGATCTGCCTGTTCACTTCCACGACCAGCACGGCTGAAGGCTCAGCGATCAGCTTTTCCCTGAGAACGAAGCGGTCGCCGTTTTCGACTTTCACGTAGATGAACTGCGATGATTCTTCAGCCCTGAACAGCAGGCTGTCATCCTGAATGTCAAAACGGAAGGCCAGGCCGTAATCAGGGTCAGCTTCCAGAATGAGGATGCCGTCTTTTACCGTCCAGTTGCCTGAACCGATGAAGCTGCTGAGCATGCCTTCATAGTAGGTGTAGGTCCCGTCTTCATTAAGAGTAATGGCGAAGTCGCCGCCGAAGCCCGCCTTCTCCCGGACGTAGGTCTTTCCGCTGATTTCTCTGCTCATTGAGGCATCATCCTTTCTCTCCCTGGCTGAACAGCCGAAAAGAACGGCTGCCAATATCATTATGAACAATGCTGTTTTTCCAAGCTTCTTTAACATCTGTTTCATCGTTCGCATCACTCTCCAAATTGTTGCCCCGATTAAGAATACTTCCCGGGGATTATTACAGGCAATGGATTGCCCTTGATTACGTTCGGTCTGTTCTCATTCACAGATCCTGCTTATGAACAGGTCGATCTGCTGCTCGCTCATGCCGGCTCTGATCAGGTAGCTGCGCGCATATCCGGACAGCTCTGCGGTCCGGAAGTCCACGGCAGCGTCATCGATGACAAACTGCATCATGGCGTCCAGGTTCTTTTCCAGAATGGTCTTATATCTGGACGGGTCCTTTTCCGGAGTGATCTTGTAGTAATTGTCGTAAGTGATCATGTAGTCGCCGGCGATTTCCTGATACTTCGCTCCCGCCAGCATCTCAATGAGCATGCAGACGAAGCCGGTACGGTCCTTGCCTTCGGTGCAGTGCACCAGGTAGGGCGGCTGCTTCTGGGTCAGCTCGATCAGGCCTTGAGCGATCTTGCCGGCGAATTCATCCGAGAGGTAGTTCATGTTCAGGGCGATGGGCACGACATTGCCGGTCTCATACAGGGTCAGGAAATAGACGCTGGCGAAGTCGTCCGTGTCGATGTAGCGGGCGATCTTTTCTTTGTTGTCGGAAAGATTGAGAATGGCATTGACGCCGCTTTCCTTCATCAGGACATCGACGTAGGGAGCCCGGTTGTGCTGATTGTCGCAGGGGGAAGCGGAACGGTAGAGCCTTCCTTCCTTCAGACTGCCCATGACGATGCTGCGGAAATTGGCGAAGATGACATCGCTGTCGAACTGGGAACGGTCATCGGAGTAGTGAATGTCTCTGGCCTGCTGGACGTCCAGATACTTGCCTGATTCATTGAGGGTAACGACACCGGTGGCCTGCTCATCCAGGGCTGCCGTTGTCCACAGGGTCGGTACGGACTGCAGCTTTTTCAGACCGGCGCGTTCCCAAAGGTCTTCGCCGTAGTTGATCGCGGCCTTGATGTAGTCATAGCCGGGATAGGCGATCAGCAGAGGCTGACCGGCATCGACGTAGTAGCCGTTGTAGTAGGGAATGTCCTCCAAAGTGTAGCCGTTGGAAAACGCGATGTTGACACTGTCACCGTACTTAAAGCCCAGAGCGTTGAAATCGTCGATGGACATCTGAAGATAGACGCCGCCGAATTCGGTCTCGTGCTGCAGGGGCAGAGCATCGGTATTAAGCTGCTGAGGTTCCTGGTTCCGGCAGCCGCTCAGGCAGGCGGTCAGGATAAGGAGAGCGATGATGAGCAGTGTGGCTGATCTTTTCATAATTGACACCTCGTCGCTGAAATTATATCACTTATTGTCGGCATGTAATTCATGACAGCCGTCCTGAAGTTTCGCTCGCCGTATCCGGATCCCACAAGAACACTGGCTCTTCTGTGAAACCGATGAACAGCTGGGCTTCGCGCATGTATGGTATTTCCTGCTGCCACAGCCAGCAGCTGTACATGATCTCTTGGTAGCCGTCATAGCGGTAGGCAAACTCCAGTTCCCAGATGCCCTGATTGACTTTTTCAATCAGCTGATCCAGCTCGATCTGCCGGCGAACGGTCTGACCGTCAGTTTCCGCAAAGAGATAGAAGGTCACCCCACGCAGATCATCGACGGTGAAACTGACGGCAGCTTTGCCGGTATTGGGCCAGTCATCTCCGTATTCCTCATAGTATATGCCATCGGGAAAAAAGAAAGTCAGAAGATTGCCTTCCCTCTCGATGTGTTTAGCCCGGCAGTCGTGAAGACTGAACCGCGTGCGGTCATTGTTTTGATAACTGTATTTCATTGTTTGCCTTCCTTCCGGATCAGTAATGAACGTACATGCGGCTTAGATGATCCTCGTCATTGCCCTGGACGTCGCAGAGATACTCCCAGCCGTAACGCTCGTAGAAACCGGTGTGATCGGTCAGCAGGTAGAGAGGCGAAACGCCTCTTTCCTTCATGACTTCTACCGCTTCGTTCAGCAGCTTACCGGCAATTCCCCGCCGGCGGTAAGCCGGTTCCACGTAAACGGCGCAGATGTTGGGGCTGAGATCCGGACGGTCGTGAAAGTCGTTGGCGATGATTCCCAGCCCGCCGATGATCTGCCCGTCAGCCAGGCACAGCAGCCAGTCATAAGGTACTTCATCGTTCAGACACTCATTCATGCAGTCCAGATAGGCCTGCTCGGGAACACCCCATTTGCCGGAAAACCACTCAACAGCCGCCTTGGCAAGCTGTGGGTTTTCCCTGATGGACACATATGTTATTTCCTTCATGGTTTTACCCCCCCCGGAATTATCAGACGTTGAGCGGGAAGATCTGCAGGTTGTCTTCCAGAGCTTCCAGGTGCTTGACCAGAGCGTCGCCGGTCAGCAGATAGCTGGAACGCCGCCCATAAACGGCGATGTGGTGACGGGCAGCCGCAACGTGGCGAAGCAGGCTTTCCACTGCCCAGTTACGGTCGATGGAATAAAGAGCGACCGCGGCCAGAGCGGAACGGGAAGCACTGTAGCGCTGGTTGAGCGGCTTTTCCTCCAGAGCGTCATTGAAACTGGCGTTGGAGTAGTAAAGCTTGCCGTCATAAAGGTAGCACAGCCGGTTTTCATCGAAGGTGAACAGGCACTGGCTGACGCCTTCGGCAATCAGGTTGCGGGCAATCAGACCGGCCAGCTGGCGGTCGCGGGGGATCTCGCCGAGGTCAAGGTCAAACAGCTGGGACAGATAACTGATGTCAGTGATGACCAGTCCGATCAGTCCCAGGGCTTCCCGGACCAGCGGCAGGCGGGCTGTGGACTGCAGGACCAGCTTGCGGCGGCCGTAGGTGTTGGAAAGATATCTGATCGACTCCACGGGAATGGAATCGTCAATGATGATCCAGTCGGCCTTGCTCAGGATGCGACTGCGGGCGGAGAAGATGTCAGGCTTAAGCTCATAATTGATCTTCCAGTTGCTTAAGCCCATGAATAGCGAACCGTCCGGCTTGCGGATGTCCAGATAGCTGGCGGTATTGTGTCCGGAAACGCTCAGACAGCTGGAAACATCAATTCCCAGCTTGGTACATTCATTCAGGATCTCCTTGCCCAGCACGTCGTTACCGACGGCGGCGATGATCGAAGGCTTGTAGCCCAACAGCGAGAGGCTTTCGGCTACGTTCTTGCCGCAGCCGCCGTAGCTCATGCTGAGGTCGCCGTTATCAAACAGCGTATTGTCCCCACTGCTGTCATCGACCCGGCCGAAGAAGTCGGCGGCCAGGGTGCCGATGCACACCGGCGATGCCTCGCTGTCCTGCTCGATGATGTAGCCCCGGCCCTTGATGACTCCCTTCTTCATCATGTTGGTAATGTAAACCGAAACTGACGAACGGGTGATGTTCAGCTTTTCGGCGATTTCCTCCTGAGAGATCAGGGGATTGAGTGAAATGAGGTCGTAGATCTGCTTTTCCCGCGTACTCATGCATAATTCTCCTTCAGCAATTGCTTAACTCTACAGCAATTATATAGCCATAAATTTGATAATTCAAGAAATAGCCGATAATAAGGCCTAAATTCATTGACGGAAGGGGGTCTGTCTGCTAGTATGAAGGCAGATAGAGTGCCTTTGCGCGATGCTTAACGATTAAGCAAATGCTATAGGCATGAAACTACTCAAGTGGAGGAGAGAAAATGAAAAGATTACTGATCGCATTAATGGTCGCCATACTGGTCTTAGCCGGCTGTTCCAAGCCGACTGAGCCCGACAAGCCGGAAGTAAAGGGCATGGCTTATTTCTGCCGTACCCTGGGCGACTTCGGTTTCAACGATAACGGCTGGGAAGGCTGCCAGGCCGCTGCCGCCAAGTACGGCTACGAACCGCAGGCCATCGAGCTGGGCAATGATACTGCCACCTTCGAGAACGCCTTCGTGGAAGCCTGTGAGTCCGGCAAGTACTCACTGATCGTTACCCAGAACGGTTCCGGTCTGGGCGACTTCGTCCGCAAGTACGCCGCTGATTATCCGAACATCAAGTTCATCGTCTTCGACATGGGCCTGACGGAAGATCCCAACCTGCCGGCCAATGCCTACGGCATCGCCTACAGAGCTGCTGAATCATGCTTCCTGGCCGGCGCCTTAGCTGCCAAGATGAGTGAAAACCACAAGGTCGGCATCCTGTCCAACGACAACCCGGGCGGAAACGACTTTGCTGCCGGCTTCATTTCCGGTGCCAAGTACGCCGATCCCAACTGCCAGTGCTATTACTACTACGGCATGGCTGACGCTGCCGCCTGGCAGGAGCAGGCCAGTTCCCTGTACCAGATGGGCTGCAACGTCGTCTTAGCCGGTTCCGGCCGTTTCGCCTTAGGCGTCTTCAACGAAGCGCTCAACAGAGGCGGCGCCGAGAAGGGCTGCATGGCCTTAGGCATCGACACTGACATGTACTACACCCTGACCAAGAGCGAGACCGTCGACATTGCCAATGTCGTTCTGTCATCCGCTACCAAGGAACTGTCCTATACCATTCAGCAGGCCATTGACAAGATGCAGGACGGCACGCTGCCCTGGGGCAAGCTGGAAAGCTGCGGCGTCGCTGAAGGCGGCGGCAACATCGCCATCAATGACAACTACAACAAGCTGGTTCCCGCTGATGTCCAGGCCTTCATGACCGATCTGATCGCCAAGGTCAAGAGCGGTGAGGTCAAGCCGGTATCCTACTACGGATTCGCTTCTCAGGAAGAATTCCTGAACTGGTTAAAGCCTCAGCTGGGTGAGTAATTAGCATTTAACTGAATTATGAACAGAGCGAGGTCGTCACGGCCTCGCTCTGTGCCTGAAAGGAGCATCTTATTCATGAGTAGAGAAGTCTTACGAATGGATGGCATTACCAAGATCTACAGCAATGGCTTCACCGCTAACC
>JAGAFL010000003.1:0-23655 GCA_017612595.1 Erysipelotrichaceae bacterium
GTCCGTCAGAACATCGAAGAGATCAGAAAGCTCTTTGATGACGACGGCATTCTGGAAAAACTCTATTCCTTTACCCGGATTTCCTCTTCGCTGTCCTCAATTGAGCAGATATCAGAAAACATCCGGAAGATCAACGATGCCTATTATGACATCTCAGACAATTATGAAACCATCATGGATGTCCTGGGCAACGACGAGATCGACGAAGAAGAGATCGATCAGCTCAATCAGCGTCTCTTCAGCCTGCAGAAGGCCAAGAGAAAATACAACACCACTCTGAAGGGCCTGAAGGAATACCATCAGGATCTTACCCGTCAGCTGGAGGAATATGACAACCGCGACTTCATCCTCTCGCAGCTTCAGAAGCAGAAAGATGAGGCTCTGGCCGCCTATGACGGCGCTGCCCGTAAGCTTTCTGAATTACGTCATGAGCGTTCTCTTCAGCTTCAGAAGGACATTGAAGCACAGCTCAATGATCTTTCGCTGCCGAAGGCGCGTTTCCTGGTGGAATTCAATGACTCAAAGCCTTCGGCCCGCGGCAGCGAGGAAGTCCGCTTTCTGATCAGCATGAACAGCGGTCAGGACCTGCAGCCTTTGGCCAGGGTCGCCAGCGGCGGCGAGGTAAGCAGGCTGATGCTCGGCCTAAAGGTCATCTTCGCCTCCCTGCAGGGTACCCGGACCATCATCTTCGATGAGATCGACAGCGGCGTCAGCGGCTATGTGGCCATGAACATCGGTCTTAAGATGCATCAACTGGCCCGCCGCATACAGGTCTTTGCGATCACGCATCTGCCTTCCGTGGCGGCCTGCAGCTTTAACCACTATCTCATCAGGAAGTCACAGACGGAAAACACCACCCAGACCAGCGTAAGAGAGCTGGGTGAACGGGACTTCATTGAACAGCTTGCAATACTTTCTTCGTCAAATGTCTCTGAGGCGTCCTTAAATGCGGCCAGAGAGCTTTATGACAATGCGCAGCAGCGCTGCCGGAAAGAGCAGTAATGACCGTCAGAGAAGCCATCGAGGACTATCTCTATGCCATCCGGGTCATCGAGAACAAGTCCGCCAATACGGTCTCTTCCTATGAGAACGACCTGAAGCGCTACGAGGATTACCTTTCTTCATTCAATGTCGCTGACATCGAGAAGGTGAATCCGCAGATCGTTCAGGAATTCATAGGTGAAGCGATGAGAGATCTTTCCCGCTCATCGGTCGTGCATCTGCTTACGACCCTGCGGAATTTCCACAACCACCTGTTTCTCAATTACAACATCGCCTCTCCGGTGGGAAGCCTTTCGATCCGCAAGACCAGAGACCACCTGCCGCTGTTCCTCAATGAAAGCGACGTGGAAAAGCTGCTCTCCAGCTTCGATCTGAATGATGAGAAGCAGTATTTCCAGCATCTGATCCTGCAGCTTACCTATGTCAGCGGACTGCGGGTCTCGGAACTCTGCAGTCTGCAGATCCGGCAGGTAAACCTGACGCACAGCCAGCTCCGCATCTTCGGTAAGGGATCAAAGGAAAGACTGGTCCTGATAAATGAGGAAACCGGGGCGATGATGAAGCATTACTTCACCGTCATCAGGCCGCTGTTCAACCGCCATAAGAACAATACGCTGTTCTTCATCAATCATCTGGGCAATCCGCTTACCAGACAGTATGTCTTCACGCTGATAAAGAAGAAGGCGGAAGAGCTCGGTCTGAATGAAGACATTTCCCCGCATACCCTCCGCCACAGCTTTGCGACCCCCATGCTTTCCAGCGGCGCCGACCTCAGAAGCGTTCAGGAGCTTTTGGGCCACTCCGACATATCGACCACCCAGATCTATACCCACATTCAGAATGAACAGCTCCGGAAAGCCTACGATCTGCTGCCCCGGGCTGAAAGGGAAGAGAATACCGAAATCATTGATAAGGAGAATGAGAATGTTCAGAACAGTAAGTGAGTGTCAGCAGTTCATCGCCGACAACGGCATCGAAATCATTGACTTCAAGATGGTCGACATTGACGGCCGCTGGCGTCATGTTTCCATCCCGGCAGCCCGGCTGACCGATAATACAATGAAATACGGCATCGGATTTGACGGCTCCAACTACGGCTTTGCGCCGGTGGAGAACAGCGACATGGTCTACATTCCCGATCTGTCTACCGCCTTTGTCGATCCGTATGCCGCAATCGGCACGCTGGTCATGACCGGTGACGCCAAGGTCATCGGCAAGGACGAGAACCACGACTTTGATCAGTACCCGCGCAACGTCCTGCGGAGGGCAACGGACTATCTCAGGGAAACGGGAATCGCCGATGAGATGCTGATCGGGCCGGAATTTGAATTCACCGTCTTTGACCGGACGGAATTCCATACGGATCCAAATGACGTATCCTTCTCCTTCATCAGTTCAGAATCCAGTCATCGGGATGACATGTACAGGGAAACCTCCGGATATCACATCGACAGAAAGGGCGGCTATCACGTCGATCTGCCCGCGGACAGCTGTTACGACCTGCGAAGCGCCATGGCCCTGGAGATCCAGAAACAGGGCATTAAGGTCAAGTACCATCATCATGAAGTCGGCGGATCCGGCCAGCAGGAGATCGAAGTGGAGCTCTGTGAAGTCAACCGGATGGCTGACAACACCATGAACATCAAATACGTCGTCAAGAACGAATCACTGAAGGCCGGAAAGATCGCTACCTTCCTGCCCAAGCCGATCCATGGCGAAGCTGGTAACGGCATGCATGTCCACATGCTGCTGAAGAAGGACGGAAAACCGGTATTCTATGACCGCGAAGGCTACGGCGGACTGTCACAGACGGCCCTCTGGTTCATCGGCGGCCTGCTTAAGCATGCCCGAAGCCTGTGCGCGATCACCAATCCGACGACCAACAGCTACCGGCGCCTGGTACCGGGATTTGAGGCCCCGGTCACCATCGGCTACGCGATGGCCAACCGCAGCGCCGTCGTCAGGATCCCCGCCTACGTAAAGAATCCCGATGAAAAGCGCTTTGAGCTGCGCAACCCCGATGCGACATGCAACCCCTATTACTGCTACGCCGCCATTCTGATGGCCGGACTGGATGGAATTGACAGTCATATCGATCCTCACGAAAACAACTGGGGACCGTTTGACTTCAATCTCTACAATCTTTCCGAGCAGGAAAAGAGCAGGATCGAATCACTGCCTGCCAGCCTTCCCGAAGCCCTTCAGGCTCTGAAGGAAGACCATGATTACCTTCTCAAGGGCGGCGTATTCACGGAAAGGCTTCTGGACTTGTGGATCAGCAGAAAAGCCCGGGAAGCCGGCGAGATCGAAAAGGTTCCTCACCCGGCGGAGATCGCCAGATACTTCGACCTCTAGGAGATTAAACTGACAGAGAAATCCGTCAGTTTTCTTTATTGATTTATCGGTATGACGGTTATATAATGAGTGAACATGACTGAGGTGAATGTGTATGAGATTGTTTGAACTGCTGCTGTTAGGCGTAGGTCTGGCCATGGATTCCTTTGCCGTTTCGATCTGCAAGGGCATGTCCGTCAGCAAGCTCAGGATCAGAGAATGTCTTATCTGCGGTATCTGGTTTGCCGTTTTTCATTTTGCGATGCCCATGATTGGCTATTTCGTCGGTTCCGGCTTTGAGACCTTCATTCATTCCTATGCCCCCTGGCTGGCCTTCGGCTTGCTGGCATACATCGGCATTGACATGATCAAGGAAGCTCTGGAAGACGATGATGAAGAGCAGGACTATTCCGATTTCGGATTCAGAAAGATGTTCTTGCTGGCCGTGGCCACCAGCATCGATGCCCTGGCCATCGGCATCACCTTCGTTGCCGTACCCGTAAGCGTTCTGAGTGCCAGTCAGCTGGCCAATACGCTGTTTGCCTCAGCCGTCATTGCCAGCGAGATCTTCTTGATCTCCATTGCCGGTCTCATCATCGGCAACCAGTTCGGCAAGCGCTACAAGGCCGGTTCCGAAGTAATGGGCGGCACCATTCTGATCTTCATCGGCATCAATACGCTCATTGAGTCGCTGGAAAACGCCTCGGGAATTCAGAGATCGGATACCATTTTCTCGCTTCTGATTCCTCTGATCGGAACCGTCCTCGGTTCGGCCTTTGTCTACGTCAACAAGAAGGAGCTCAAGGAACACAGCCGCATCGTCATGGCCGCCATCAGCGGCGGAATAATGCTGTCAATATCCGTCTGGGGACTCATTGATCCGGCCTTCCATTTCTTCGCCAGTTCCAACCTGACGACCATCTGGGTATTTGTCTTCTTCCTTCTGGGCGTTGGATTGCAGTATCTCATCGATTCGCTGGTTCCGCACACCCACGCCTTCTCCGAT
This sequence comes from Erysipelotrichaceae bacterium, assembly GCA_017612595.1. Lineage (GTDB taxonomy): Bacteria > Bacillota_I > Bacilli_A > Erysipelotrichales > Erysipelotrichaceae > UBA1783. The sequence goes on from JAGAFL010000003.1 coordinate 4,343, forward strand.
CTTACCGAAGGTCTGAAGAGCAGCATGGACGCTTCCAGCCGGGTGATGATGGCGGAAATAATCCATCACATCCCCGAAGGCATAGCCCTGGGCGCCGTTTATGCCGGTTATTACCTGCAGAACAGCTGGGTAATGACCTCGGCAGCCGTCATTCTCTCCATCGCCATTGCCGTACAGAACTTCCCGGAAGCGCTGTTTGTGGCCATGCCGATCAGGGAAAAGGGGGCGGAAGCCGGCAAGGCCTTTCTGATGGGCTGCATTTCCGGCATCTCCGTACCGCTGTTAGGCGTACTGACGATCGCCTTAGCCGTCTTACTGCCATCACTGCTTCCCTATGTCATGTCGGCGGCCGGCGGGGCCATGATCTTCAATACCATTGAAGAGATACCCACGATGGCCGAATCCGACGGCAATGACAAGGCTACCCTGTCATTCATCATCGGCTTTGCCCTGGTGATGCTGATGTTCTTCATTAACTAAAGGAAATAATTAAAGCGGGCCTGTGAGGCTGTTTAAGCCCCGCAGGTCCGCTTTTTTGTCTGTCTTTATCGGTAATCACCTGCTGATGCAGTAATACGTCAGATCTCTTTTTCTGCCCTGATAGACCAGTTCACCGGGCGAGAAATGGCTGTAAGTCATTCCGCATTTCTCCATTACCCGGCGGGAAGAATCGTTGCCGGTAAAGAAGGAAGCATAGATCTTCTTCATGTTTCTGTCCGTGAACAGATGCTCGATCAGCCGTTTTACTGCCTCGGATGCGTAACCGCAGTTCCAGTACCGGGATCCCAGTCCATAGCCGATCTCACAGCTTCCGTCATCTTTCTGCGCAAAGATGCTCAATATCCCGATCAGTTTTCCGGTCTCCCTTAGCCTGATGGCCAGGATGTCATCGCGGCCGACATATCGGCTTATGTCAAGATCATCAGGACTTTCCGCATATGCGCAGATGAAGGTTTCCAGAACCCGGCGGTCATGGGAAATGTTCGTGTAGTAATCCAGGTGATCTTCCGGCCGGATCTGGTCGATTATCAGTCTTTCCGTCTCCATGGCCCGCACCTAATCCAGCGTTACTTCGCCGTTGCCGGTAATATCGATCTTTCCGCCCAGATAGGTCGGTAAGGGCTTGAAGATGCACCACAGGAAATCCTTGACCCTGGCAGCCGCCTCTCTTAAGTCCCAGTAAAGCTGAGACATGAAGACGTGGCCGGTAGCGATCGCTCCGTCAGCCTGTATTCCCAGGGCTCTGGCATCGTAGAGAGCGCGGTAAAGATGGTATTTCTGAGTGACGACCATTGCCTTTCTTACGCCGAAGACTTCAGCTGCCCTATACATGGTCTCGTAGGTTGAAAAGCCGGCGTGGTCCAGAAAGATGTCCTCAGAGGCGACGCCATGGGAAAGAGCATAGTTTCTCATCACCGTAACTTCATCATAGTTCTTCTGCCCGTGATCGCCGCTCATCAGGATCTTGGGGGCAACCCCGTTCCGGTAAAGCTCGATGGCGGCATCCAGACGGTCGGAAAGCAGCGGCGTAGGGGTGCTTCCCCAGACTCCGCAGCCCAGAACGATGATGCAGTCATATCCGGAAGCACTGAGGCTGTCTTCAACGGACCGCATCTGCCGGCTGACGGAGATGCACACATAGGCATTTACAATCGTGATGAACATAATCAGGGAAATATTGACGGTAATTATCATTCGGCAGAATCTTCTTAACAGCGATTTCTTTCTTTTGTTTTTCTTCAAGCTGATCACTCCTGACATTCTTCAACAGATTAGCACATTACGGCCTTCATGTCATCTCTGCCTGAAGAAAGCACAGCTTTCAGGCTGTGCTTTGCGGGTTATTCAGACTTGGTCTTCTTCTTGGCCGGTTTCTTTTCCGTCTTTGCGGCGGCTGTCTTCTTTTCCTTTTCAACCGGCTTGTTTTCAGCGTTCTTGATCTTTTCGGCTTCCTCAGCTTCCAGTACGCGGTAGGCAACCTTGCCGACCAGTGTCTTGGGAAGGTCATCACGGAATTCGATCTCTCTGGGCATTGCATACTTGGCGATGCGCTGAGAACAGTAGTTCAGGATCTCCTGCTTGATGGATTCATCAGGAACGATGCCGTTCTTCAGAACGATGAAGGCCTTGACTCTTTCCATGCGGTAGGCATCCTTGACGCCGATGACACAGCTGTAGTGAACCTTCGGATGTCCGTCAATGACGTTTTCGACCTGGGAAGGATAGACATTATAGCCGGAAGTGATGATCATTCTCTTGATCCTCTGCTTGAAGTAGACGAACTTTTCATCGTCCATGTAGCCCAGGTCACCGGTATGCAGATAGATACGTCCGTCGGCATGGACCTTCAGAGTATCGGCGGTTTCCTGATCGTTCTTCAGATAGCCGAGCATGACGGTAGGTCCGGTAAGGCAGATCTCGCCTTCCTGGCCGATTGGCAGTTCTTCAGTTGTGCCCGGATTGCAGATGACATAATCGGTGTCCGGGAAACCAAGGCCGATTGAACCGGGCTTGTAGGTATCCTTGGGAGTCAGGCAGCTGGCGGTGACGCATTCAGTGGTACCGTAGCCTTCCCGAACCTGGATCTTGGCGCCGTGTTCCTTCAGGAACTGGTCAACCTTGGCCTTCAGCTCGATGGACAGGGAGTCGCCGCCGGAGAACATGCCCTTAAGGAAGGACAGATCCTCGCCATCCAGACCCTTGGTCCTTAACAGGGCCTCAAACAGGGTCGGAACACCGGCGATGTAGTTGGGCTTCTTCTTGATCAGATTCTGAGCATAGGTCTTGATGCTGAACTGCGGGATCAGGATCAGGCCGATGCCGTTGGTAATGCAGGTGTGAATGCCGATGCCCAGACCGAAGCCGTGGAATACCGGCATGACAGCCAGGATCTTGTCGCCGATCTTGGCGTCGTCGCCGATGACCTTGATGGTCTGACGGCTCAGAGCGTTGAAGTTCAGGTCGGAGAGCATGATGCCCTTATTGGTACCGGTGGTTCCGCCGGAATAGAGAATGGCGGCTACGCGGTCGATCTTGAATTCGATGTTCGGCAGTGGCAGCGGGTATTTCTTACCCATGTGGATGAATTCCTTCCATGTCAGGGAGTAGGCCTTGTTGGGATAGTTGGCATACTTATTGCCCTGCTTGATCTGGAAGGGCACCTTCAGGTATAACGGCAGCTCCTCGGCAACCGTGGCCATGATGATGATGACCTGATGGTCAGCCAGCGATCTGGCCGCAACGACCTTGTCGTAGAACTGGTCAAGCGTCAGAATGACCTTTGACTCGGAAATGTTCAGATAATAGGTGATCTCTTCCTGAGCGCTCAGCGGGTGGACCATGTTGGCGATGGCGCCGATCCGGCTGATGGCATAGAACATGTCAATGGCCTGCGGGCAGTTAGGCATGCAGATGGTCACGGCGTCGCCTTCGCGGATGCCGATGGCGGTGAGTGCCTTGGCCGTGTTTTCGATCTTGCGCATGACCTCTGTGTAGTTGGTCTTCTTGCCCATGAATTCATAAGCTTCCACATCAGGATAGCGGGAAGCTGTTTTAGCCAGCATCTGGTACATGGTATCCGGCTGATAATCAACTTCGTGTTTTATATCAAAGAAACCATCAAATCTCTCTTTTTCGTACATTTTTGTACCTCCAAACGAAACAATTCTATCACAAATATACAATGGATTCCATATTTATTTATTTTCCCTTCTCCTGTATAATTACATGGTGAAAGCAGGGAAATTATGTTTCTAAAACAGATACGTTTACAGGGTTTCAAATCCTTTGCCAATAAGACCGTCATCAACTTTGATTCCGATTATACCGGCATCGTCGGACCTAACGGCTGCGGCAAGAGTAATATCATAGATGCAATCAGATGGGTGCTGGGAGAGCAGTCAGCCAAGAACATGCGCGGAAGCCAGATGACGGATGTCGTCTTTTCCGGTGCCGAAGGCAAGCGGGCCGTCAACATCGCTGAGGTTACGCTGGTCTTCGACAACAGCTCGCACATCCTCAACTCTGAATACGAGGAACTGGAGATCACCAGAAGGCTTTCCCGTGACGGCAGCGTTTCCGAGTATCTCATCAACAATTCACCGTGCCGTCTGAAGGACATCGTCGATCTGACGCTGGACACCGGTCTTTCCCGCGATTCGCTTTCCATGATCTCGCAGGGTACCATCCAGTCCTTTGCCGATGCCCGGCCGATCGACCGCCGCTCGCTGTTTGAGGAAGCCGCCGGCGTGGCCAAGTACAAGAAGAGAAAGCTGGAATCCCTCAGCAAGCTGCAGCGCACCCAGGACAACATCGACCGCCTCAACGACATCGTCGCCGAACTTTACCGTCAGGTCGCGCCGCTGGAAAAACAGGCTCACAAGGCCGAGGAATACGCCGTGAAGAAGAAGAGACTGACGGAGATCGAGGTCGCCGTCATCGTCTCCAGCATCCAGAACATCAATTCCGATCTGCAGACCATTGAAAAGCAGCTCTTTGATCTGGAATACCAGGAGACCACGACCAGGGCTTCCATTCAGATCCTGGACAACGATTCCAACAACCTCAAGGATGAGATCAACCGCATCGACTCCGAGGTTCAGTCTCTGCAGGATAAGCTTCTCAAGGTCCTCGACGAGGTTCAGATTCTGGAAAAGCGCAAGGTCGAAGTAGACGAGAAGAGAAGATATCTTAAGGAAACCGGCACTACCGAAGACAAGATCAAGGAAACCAAGCAGCTGCTGGACAACGCCTATGAAGAGTATCAGGACCGTCTTAACCGCAATGACAGCCTCAATACCGAACTTGAGCTCCTCAGCAACCAGCTCAACGACATCAACTACACCATCAACGAGAATCAGCAGAATAACCTGAAGCTGGTTTCCCGCTTCAATCAGCTCAACAGCCGGCAGTCAGTTCTGGAGAACATGATCTCCTCACCCTTTGCCAACCAGCAGGGCGTCAACACGATCATCAAGAACCGGACCGTTCTTCCGGGCATTTACGATGCATTGTCCAACCTGATAAAGGTTGATGACGGCTATCAGCAGGCCGTCTCCCAGGCTCTCGCCGCCGCTCTGTATCACATCGTCACCAAGGACGTGGAAAGCGCCAAGGGAGCCATCAGATTCCTGAAGAACAACAAGTCAGGCAACGCCACTTTCCTGCCGCTTGATGTGCTGAAAGCCCGCTACGTCAACAAGGACCACCTGTTTGTCTGTGAGAATACCCCGGGTTTCCTGGGGCTGGCTTCCGATTTTGTCGACTGCGACGAGAAGTTTGACGTCGTCGTGCTGTCGCTTTTAGGCAACGTCATCGTTGCCGAGGACCTGGACAGCGCCGGCGAGCTGGCTCAGCGGCTCAATTACGGCTATAAGATCGTCACCCTGGACGGTGACGTCATCTACCGCGGCGGTTCGCTTTCCGGCGGCTATAACCGTCAGAGCGATTCACCGCTTACCTATCAGATGCAGCTGGATGAAGTTAAGAAGCAGATCGCCGACATCTCCCTGGAAATGGACAGCCTCAGCTCCACCATCGCCAAACTTACCAAGGACCGCGACGAAAAGGAAAACCAGCGGGTATCCATCAAGGTTCAGCTGGCTTCCCTGAAGGAACTGGTCGACATCAAGCGCGACAAGTACGAAAAGCTGAAGGAAGAGTACGACCGCATCCGGCCCGATGACGAGGAAAAGACGGAAAGCTTTGCCGATGAACTGATTTCCTCTCTGAACCGTGCCTATGCGGCCAAGGACGACTTGACTTCCCAGATCCGCCAGAAACGGGAAAGACGCCTCAGCGCATCAGCTGAGTCGCAGAGAAAGTACAATCAGCTCCGTCAGGTAAGAAACGACCTGATCGAGATCATCAACCGCACCAACGAGATCAAGATTGAACAGGCCGGCCTGCTGGCCAACCGCGACAACCAGCTGGAAAGACTGGCACGCGACTATGCGATGACCTATGAATACGCCAGCTCCCAGCAGTACGACGTTCAGCCTGATGACGCCAAGGACGAAGTCTTGCGTCTGCGCCAGGAGATCAGCGAACTCGGCAGCATCAATCCCGATGCGCCGGAGGCCTACCGTGAGGTCAATGAACGCTACAGCTTCATGTGCAGTCAGCTTGCTGACCTGACCGAATCCCGCGACAAGCTGTTGTCCGCGATAAACGAAATGGATGAGGTCATGACCAAGCAGTTCAGCGAAGCCTTCAACCGCATCAATTCCTCGCTTTCCGAGGTCTTCTCGATCCTCTTCGGCGGCGGCAAGGCCAAGCTGGTCCTTGAGGATCCCGATGACATCCTCAATACCGGCATCGACATCGATGTTCAGCCTCCGGGAAAGAACATTCAGAACATCAGGCTGTTCTCCGGCGGCGAAAAGAGCCTGATCGCCATCTGCGTCCTGTTTGCCATTCTTAAGGCCCGTCCGGTGCCGCTGTGCGTACTCGACGAGGTCGAGGCATCGCTGGATACCGGCAACGTCGACCGCTTTGCCCGCTACATTCACAAGTTCTCAGACGATACGCAGTTCATCGTCATCACGCACCGACCGGGTACGATGACAGAGTGCGATGTATTATACGGTATTACCATGCAGCAGAAGGGCGTTTCCACCGTCCTGAAGGTCCGTCTGAAGGAAGCCCTGCAGTTTGCCGAGGAGGAAAAGGATGGCCAGTAAGCGTTCTTTCAATGACTATCTCGACAACAGGCGCCGCCTGACCCTTTCCGATCGGATCATCGAGCTGTTGGGCGGCAAGACCAGCAATAACGATGACGTCTACGAACAGCTTCTGGTTCTGCTTATCCAGGCCGATGTCGGCGTCGACACGGCCGAAGAGATCATCGACAGCCTGAAAGAGCAGATGCAGAATGAGTTCATGCCTTCCAGCCGTCAGATCGTCGACAGGCTCTGTGAGATCATGATCGATTACTATCATGACTATCCGCAGAAAGATGCCGGTCTGATCATGCTGGTAGGAGTGAACGAATCGGGAAAGACGACGACCATCGCCAAGCTGGCCAACTATTACCGCAATCAGGGCAAGAGCGTCGGCGTGATAGCGGCGGATACCTTCCGCGCCGGAGCCGTCAGTCAGCTTCAGCAATGGGCTGACAGGCTGTCAATTCCCTGCATCAACGGCAGGGAAAACGCCGATCCCAGTTCCGTACTGGTCGACGGCTGCCGTCATTTCCGGCAGAATCCGGTCGACATCATCATCGCCGACACGGCCGGCAGGATGCAGAACAAGAACAACCTGATGAAGGAACTGGAGAAGATGATCAAGGTCACTTCCCGGGAGATCGGCTCCGACAGCATGGAGATCCTGCTTACCCTGGATTCCACCATCGGGCAGAATTCCCTTTCCCAGGCGGAAGGCTTCCTGACATCCGGCAAGCTCAGCGGCATCATACTGACCAAGATGGACGGTTCCTCCAAGGGTGGCATCGTTCTGGCTGTCAATCACCGCTATGATCTGCCGGTGCGCTGGCTTACCTATGGCGAAAACGTTGAGGCGATCGAACCTTTTGACATTGAAGAGTACATTAACTCACTGGTAAGAGGAAGCTGACATGGACAGATTCGAGTACATAAACGAACTTCTGCCGTTCTACGAAAGCCTGCTGACCGAAAGGCAGCAGCAGATCGTCAAGCTGTATTATTACGAAGATCTTTCGCTTTCCGAGATCGCCGAAGAACTGCAGATCAGCCGCAACGGCGTTCACGACACGCTTAAGAAGGTCGGCAACATTCTGGCTGAATATGAAGAAAAACTGCAACTTAATGCCGCTTATCAGCAGCGCATTGAACTCTACGGTAAACTGAGAGAACACGCTGATGAAAGAGGCCGGGAAATAATTGATGAATTAGTAAAAATGGAGGATTAGCACTATGAGTAAGGTTATGGCGGTAAATGCCGGAAGTTCATCACTGAAGTTCAAGCTGTTTCTGATGCCTCAGGAAGAAGTCCTGACCGAAGGCATCGTGGAAAGAATCGGCATGGAAGATGCCTATTTCACCATCAAGGTCGACGGGGAAAAGAGGAAACAGGTGCTGCCGATCAAGGATCATCAGCAGGCTGTCGACATGCTGCTGAAAGCGCTGGTGGAAAACCACATCGTCGAGGATCTCAAGGAAATCAACGGCGTCGGCCACCGCGTGCTCCACGGCGGGGAAAAATATCCGGAATCAGTCGTCTGCACTCCGGAAGTCGCCCAGGACATTCTCGACATGAAGGACCTCGGTCCTCTGCACATGGTTGCCAACTACACCGGCTATGCGGCTTTCCACAACGCCCTGCCGGAAGTCGGACATGTTACCGTCTATGACACTTCCTTCCATCTGACCATGAAGCCGGAAGTCTACCTGTATCCTATCCCATTGGAATACTACGAAAAGTACAAGGTCAGAAAGTACGGCTTCCACGGTACTTCCCATAAGTACATTACCTACAGATATGCCGAACTGAAGGGCAAAGACGTCAAGGACTCCAACATCATTACCTGCCATCTGGGCAACGGCGCCTCCCTGGCTGCCATCAAGGCCGGCGAAGTCGTCAATACTTCCATGGGCTTTACGCCGCTGGCCGGCATCATGATGGGCGGCAGAAGCGGCGACGTTGACCCCTCCATCATCCCCTATCTGATGGAAAAGACCGGTCAGAGCGCGGAAGAACTGATCAACACCTTCAATAAGAAGAGCGGTCTGTTGGGCATTTCCGGTGTCTCCTCTGACGCCAGAGACATTCAGGCCGCCATTGACAAGGGCAATGAAAGAGCCGTTCTGGCCAGAAAGATCTACGCCCAGCGCGTTTCCTCCTTCATCGGCTCCTACTACGTACAGCTCGGTCATACCGATGCCATCATCTTTACGGCCGGCTTAGGCGAAAACGACAAGAACGTCCGCAGCGAGATCTGCGAACTGCTTACCGAAGCTCTGGGCATCACCATTGACGAAGAAGTCAATGCCAACGCCAGAGGCAAGGAGATCAGGATCTCCACACCCGACAGCAAGGTCGAAGTGTGGGTCATCCCGACCGACGAAGAGATCATGATCGCCCGCGATACGGTCAGACTTCTCCACCTCGATTAATTGAATGAAGAGCACAGCAATGTGCTTTTCCTTTGCCTTGCGGCATGCAAAAGCGGCTGCTGATATGTTAGAATTAGGGCAGGTGATAAATATGGAATTCTGGGAAATTGAAAAGATAATCGAAAAGCACGACTCAATCGTCATCTACCGGCACATCAACCCGGACTATGACGCTTTCGGCGGCCAGCTGGGCTTAAAGCATCTGATCATGGACAACTGGCCTGACAAGAAGGTCTACGCCTACGGCAAGGAAATGCTGGACAACCCCGCTTACCTGGAGCCGATGGACGAAGTGGATGAGGATACCATCAGAGATTCACTGGTCATAACCGTCGACACCTCTACCAACGCGCGTTCCGACGACCGGACTTTCCTACTGGGAAAGCAGATCCTCAAGATCGACCACCATCTGCGCTCCGAGGAAGTAACCAAATACGCTTACGTTGATCCCGAAGCCTCATCGGTATGCGAGATCATTACCAATCTGGCCATGAAACTGGGCTGGGTAGTCTCCCAGAGAGCAGCCGAACTGCTTCTGGGCGGCATGCTTTCCGATTCCCAGAGGCTTTCCACTCCCGCCGTTACCGGCGATACCTTCCGCGCCGCGGCTTTCCTGGCCGATCAGCTGATCGATGTATCCTGGGTCAACCGCTGCGTCTACGACAATTCCATCGAGGAATTCCAGGCTTCCGTGGCCTTCCAGAACAAGATCAGGTTCACGGATGATCTTGCCTATTTCATCACCAGCAGGAAAGACAAGGAAAAATTCAACATCGATGAAGGCGAGATCAAGGACTTTGTCGATCTGATGGCGAACATCAAGGGTGTTGACAAGTATGCCGTCTTCGCCCAGATGGACAACGGAAACTATACCGTCTCCCTGCGTTCCCATAAGCCTTCCATCGTCCACATCGCCCGCAAGTACGGAGGCGGCGGCCACGCTCTGGCCTGCGGCATTCCCGAAGTCACAAAAAAGCAGGTTGACGAGATTATTGAAATGCTGCTGAAAGCAAGGTGAATAAATGACCGTTCTGCTGCATAACCGAAGCTGTTATTCGATCCTCTCTTCCACGATAACTGTCGATAAGCTGATCAGCTTCGCCAAGAACAACGGCTACCGTTCCATCGGGCTGGCTGATACCGGCAATCTTTTTGCGGCCTGCCAGTTCATTCGCCGCTGTAATGCAGAACACATCCATCCGGTGATCGGCATGGAAGTCAGCGTCCTGATCGATGAAGGACGCTATCCGTTCATCATCTACCCCCGCAACAACAGCGGCTACCAACAGCTGATGAAGCTCAGCGGTGTGATCAGATCTTCCGAAGACTGTCTGCCGTACGAGCAGATCACCGCCCTTAGCGACTGTCTCATCGTTGTCGGTTACCTGAACGGCTATCTTAACCACTTCATCATTCAGAACCAGGACGAGATGCTGCAGAAATACCTTGCATCGCTGCCGGAAAACTTCTATCTGGCCCTGCCGCCGCGCAGTCAGAACATGGAGTTTCTGCGTTACCGGGAAAAGATCATTCCCCTGGCAGAAAGATACGGCATAAAGATGCTGCCGATGAAGCTGGCGCTTTATGCCGAGCCAAAGGAATATGAAGCCTATCAGGTCGCCCTGGCCATCCGCTCTCAGACGACCGTAACCGATGACCAGCTGGTCTTCAATGATGACGCCTGTCTGATGGATCAGCAGCAGGCAGAACAGTGCTACAGCTTCAACGAACTGCTTGAAACCGACAAGTTCGCTTCCCTTGTCGACATTGATCTTGAGGCCATCCATTCCTCATTGCCTCAGTGCCAGCTGGAGAGCGGCATCAGCGACAAGGAATACCTCAGGCAGCTGTGTTACCGGGGTCTGCAGAAGCGGCTTAACGGCCGAAATGACCCTGTTTATCAGCAGAGACTTGATTATGAATTACAGGTCATCACCCAGATGAACTTTCAGAACTACTTCCTGATCGTCTATGACATCATCCTGAATGCCCGAAAGCAGGACATCAACATCGGCCCCGGCCGCGGCAGCGCTGTCGGTTCCCTTGTAGCTTATTGTCTGGGCATCACCCATATTGACCCGATACGCTACGATCTGTATTTTGAGCGGTTCCTGAATCCGGAACGGGCGAAAATGCCCGACATTGACATCGACATTCCCGATGCCAACCGTTCCGACATCATCAATTACTGCCGCAGCAAGTACGGAGAGCAGAACGTCGCTCACATCATCGCCTTCTCCACGCTGGCTTCCCGGGCCGTGCTGCGTGACGTTTCTGGAGCTTTGAACGGCTCGGAAAGCAGCCTTGCCATGATCCTGAAGACCCTGGACCGCAATTCCAATGTCTCGCTGATGGAAAACTACCGTAATAATGCGGCCTTTGCCCGGCTCATAAAGTCTTCCGATGAGAACATTAAACTCTTCCGCATCGCCCTGATGCTGGAGGGAATGCCGCGCAATCTGACCACGCATGCTTCCGGTATCGTCATCAGCGACCGGCCGATCGATGACACCGTTCCGGTCATCCGACTTTCCGATAATCTGACCACCCAGTACCCAATGGAATACCTGGAAGCCTTCGGCCTGATCAAGTTTGACTTTCTGGGTCTGCGGAATCTGTCAACGATCACGGAGATCAGCAAGAGCATCGATCCCAATAACCTGAATCTCGACATCCTTAAGATTCCGCTGGATGACCGTAATACCTATGACCTGCTCTGCCGGGTCGACACCAACGGCATCTTCCAGCTGGAAAAGGAAGCCATGAAGATCGTCACCCGCAAGCTGCAGCCCCGAAACATTGAGGAACTGGCCATTGTCCTGGCTCTGGGTCGACCGGGTTCTTCGGCCTATACCGACCAGTATGTCATCAACAAGAAGGATCCCTCCCGGATCACCTATCTGCATGAGGACTTCCGCCCCATTCTGAAGTCAACCTGCGGCATTGTCATCTTCCAGGAACAGATCATGCAGATCGCCCAGAAGATCGCCGGTTTTACATTGGGAAAGGCCAATCTATTAAGAGAAGCCATTTCCAAGAAGAAGGCCGAAAACATTGAGGCGCTCAAGAGCGACTTCTTCAAGGGCGCCCTGGCCAACGGCTACAGCCAGAAGGTCGTTGAAGACAGCTACCAGCTGATCCTGAAATTCGCCGATTACGGCTTCAATAAATCGCATGCGATGGCCTACAGCCTGATCGCCTATCAGCTGGCCTACTATAAGGCAAACTATCCCCTGCATTTCTACTGTGCCATCTTAAACAGCGTTTTGGGAAACAGCGAGAAGATCAATACCTACATCCGGGAATGCCGCAGCAAGCACATCCCGGTTCTCACCCCGGACATCAACCATTCGTCAACGCAGTTCACCATTCATGAAGGGGCGATCCTCTTTCCGCTCAACGCCATCAAGAACATCTCCATGTCCCTGGCCAGCCAGATCATCAGCGAAAGAGAGCTAAACGGTCCCTACAATGACTTCATAGGCTTCTACCAGCGCTTCAGCGGCCTGGAAAAGGACCAGAAATATATTGAATCGCTGATCCGCGGATGTGCGCTGGACGGCCTTAATGAAAGCCACGCGACCATGATCAACGGTCTGCCGCTGCTGCAGAAATACGCTCAGGCAGCCACGACATCAAGCAACTCCCAGATCGCTCTGGACTTCGACCTGCTTGATGACAAGCCGGAACTGGAACGCTACGGCGATAACCGCGATCAGCTGCTTAACGACCAGTTTGCCTATCTGGGCGTCTATCTTTCCGCCCTTCCGACGGAAGAGTACCGCAGCCGTTATCCCGCCAGCCGGCAAGCCAGCGAGATCGGTCAGATGCGCGGTGACGTTGAGGCTGTCGTCATTGTCAATTCCATCAAGCAGCACCGCATCAAGACCGGTGAGCAGATGGCCTTCGTCAGCTGCATGGACGAATCGGGTTTCATCGACCTGGCCATCATGCCGCGGGAATACCAGCGCTATTCGCCAATTCTCAAAAAGGGTATAATCATATACATAAGAGGCAGAAAGGATGAAAGAGACTCAGTCAAGGTAAACGAACTGCAGCTTCTGAAAGGTTAGACAATGTACAGGATACTTATCGTAGACGATGAAATCAGGATCCGTGAAGTCATCAGGGAATACGGAAATCTCTATGAATATCAGGTCTTTGAGGCCGATGAAGGCTCCAAGGCCATTGAGATGGTACAGGAAAACGACTTTGACTGCATCATCCTGGACATCATGATGCCCAATCTGGACGGCTATACGACCTGCCGGCGCATCAAGGAGATCAAGAACATCCCGATAATCATGCTTTCAGCGCGCAATCAGGAAGACGACAAGCTTTACGGATTTGAACTGGGCATTGACGACTATGTCTCCAAGCCCTTTTCGCCCAAGGAACTGATGGCCAGAGTCAAGGTCGTCATCGAACGCAACAGCCCCAGAAAGCCCGGCCTGACTGCCATTGACGGCATCAGGATCGACGAGGAAGCCCATGAGGTCACCATTGACGGTCAGAAGGCCCATCTCACCAACAAGGAATACGAGCTGCTGCTGTACCTGGTAAACAACATCAATAAGGCAGTCTCCCGCGACACCCTGCTGGAAAGGATCTGGGGATTCGATTCCAACAGCGGCGACAGGACCGTTGACACGCACATAAAGATGCTCCGTCACCATCTCGGTGATTACGGAAAGCGGATCGTAACAGTCAGAGGAGTAGGTTACAAGCTTGAAAAAGACTAATCTGTTCAATTCACTACGCTTCAAGTCCTGGTCCTATTTCGTGCTCTTTGCCCTGAGCATTCTTTTACTGCTGCAGTTCTTCCAGCTGATCTTCATTGAGCCGTTCTATAAGCGGACGCTGCGCAATGAGCTAAGAAAACTCAACAGCTCGATCACCAGTATCTACTTCACCACGGATGAGGAAACCGACGTCAACGGACAGATCAACTCGCTGATCGGCGAAAAGAACGCCTGCATCCTGATCTATAACCGCGATACCGGCAAGTCCGTGGGCTATGACGCTCTGGGGGAAGGCGAATGCGCGATCTATCAGGGATCCGCCGTCAACCACGACATCATCGACCAGCTGGACCAGAGCGAAGAGGAAAGCATCTTCCTGGAAGGACAGCTGGTGGAGCTTGCCAACCGCGATGTCATGGTATACGGCACCAAATACGCAAATGAAGAGCAGAACTACCTGATCTTCAGCAACTTTCCTCTGGAAACCACCAACTACCTCACCGAAACCATGCAGTCACAGTTTCTGATCCTTTCCCTGCTGGTTCTGACTCTGAGCCTTCTGATATCGCTGCTGTTCTCCCGGATCATCTCCGAACCGATCGTTTCGATTACCAATGAGGCCAGAAAGCTTACCTACGGCGATTTTGACCTTCACTTCGAGAACTCCGAAATAACCGAGGTCGACCAGCTCGCCCAGACTCTGGATCTGGCAGCCAGCGAGATCGAAAAGGTTGAGGATCTGCGCAAGGAACTGATGTCCAACGTTTCCCATGACATCAAGACACCGCTGACGATGATCAAAGCCTATGCCGAAATGATCAAGGACATCTCCGGTGACAACAGGGAAAAGCGCAATGAACACCTGGACGTCATCATCAATGAAACCGACTCCCTTAGCCGGCTGGTCAACGACATGCTTGACCTTTCCCGGCTGCAGGCCGACGCCGTCAGCATGAAGATCGAACCCTTTGACCTCTCTACCGAGATCATCGAAGCAGCCCGGCGCTTCCAGTCACTGGCTGACAAAGAAGGCGTCACCATTGAGCTGGACTGCGATCCCGAGCTCATTGCCCTGGGCGACAACCAGCGGATCAACGAGGTTCTTTACAACTTCATTTCCAACGCCCTGAAGCATTACGGCGACGACCGCAAGATCATCATCAGCGGCAAGTTCGTCGACAAATCGACCATCCGGGTCGAGATCATCGACCACGGCCCGGGCATTGAGGAAGAAAACCTCCCCTACATCTGGGACCGCTACTTCAAGATCGACCGCCAGTACCGCCGCTCGCAGGCGGGAACCGGACTCGGTCTGGCCATCAACAAGGCCATTCTGGAGGACCACAAGAGCAATTACGGCGTCATTTCCACCCCGGGCGAGGGTTCGACTTTCTACTTCGAACTTCAGGCTTATGAAGTAAACTGACCGTCATTGGCATCTTTTCTGCCGTTCAATTGTGAAATGTCTGAATACTTGCACGGCAAAAAATGATGTTATATAATTTTTTCAAAGAGAGAAGGGATTATAATGAGTGATTTAATTAACCTGTTAGCTACTGACGAATCTCCTGAAGATGCCGTCAGTCAGATCGCTAAGGAAGCAGGCGCTACGGAAGAGGAAACCAGAAGCGTCCTAACCAGTGCCCTGCCGGCTCTGCTGGGACTGAGCGGTTCAAATTCCAGTGCCGGTCTGCTTTCTTCACTGCTGGGCGCCAGCTCCAATCAGAGCTCAAACTCAAGCCTGTTATCATTACTGGGCGGCCAGACCACGCAGCAGCAGACCAATAACAGCCTGCTGACCTCACTGCTTGGCGGCGGCCAGACCACCCAGAGCAGCAACATGGACCTGCTGACCACCCTGTTAGGCGGCGAAAAGAAGAAGCAGTCAACTCTGGCTTCCCTGGCTTCCAGCCTGGGCGTCAATTCCAAGACCGTCGGCATGATCCTGGCAGCCGCGGCTCCGATGCTGCTGAAGAATCTGGGCAGCCTGATCTCCACTGATACTTCTGCCAAGAAGAAGAAGGAGACCACTACTACGACTACTGCCAAGAAGAAAAAGACTTCCAACAAGAAGGAAGAAACTTCTCAGGACGACCTTCTGGCTCAGCTGACCAGCCTGCTGGCAGCAAAGCAGGAAGAAGAAGAGGAAGAGGAAGAAGAACCGGCCAGCAATGACCTGCTCAGCGCTCTGACTTCATCACTGTTCGGCGGCAATCAGACTCAGACCACGACGACCGCCAAGAAGAAAAAGACTACGTCTTCCAAGAAGAAGGAAACTGAAGTCTCCGAAGAAGACGTTCTCAACGCTCTGGCACAGCTGCTTAATTCAAAGAAATAGTGCCGAAAGTATTCAATAAGGAGGATATGATATGGTTGAAAAGAAAAAAGTAGACGTGAACGAAGCCCCTGTAAAGGCCAAGACCGTCGCCAAGAGCAAGGAAGAAAGACATGAATCCGCAATGCCCAAGAGAATCATTGCCATCGTCTTCTGGCTGCTGGCCTTCGCCTGCGAGATCGCTGCCATCCTGGTACTCAACAAGACATTATATGTCGGTGATGCCCAGAAGCAGATGATCTGGCTCATCGGCTTACTGGTAGCTGACCTGATCCTGGTTATCATCGGCTCACAGTTCTGGAAGAAGGGCAATGACATTGATCCCGCTTCCGAAAAGGACAAGACTAGATACTTCCTGCAGAATCAGATGGGTCTGATCGTCAGCGTCATCTGCTTCTTCCCGATCATCCTGTTATTACTGAACAACAAGGATCTGGACAAGAAGACCAAGAAGATCGTCACCGCCGTCGCTGCCGTTGCCTTACTGGTAGCCGGCCTGTTCTCAGCTGACTGGAATCCGATCAGCGAAGAAGAGTATGAGAAGACTGTCAGCAATTACTCAACGACAGAGATCTACTGGACCAGATTCGGTCATTCATACCACACTTCCAAGGATTGCCCGGCATTAAGCAGAACCAAGTCAGAGAACCTGTTCCATGGTTCAATTACCGAGGCTCTGGAAGCCGGTCGTACTGACCCCTGCGACTTCTGCGTCGACCAGTCCAAATAGTTAAGCAATTAACCGCAAGACAAAGCCGGATCAATTCCGGCTTTTGTTTATGCCATCATTTTCTGCATTACAATCATGATTTGTCTGCTGACTGATCAAAACGGGATAAAAATCGCATGCATTAATATTGAAAACGGGATCAAATGCCATTAAAATGAAATTAAAGAAATGCGGAGGAACTATAATGGGAAAGTATGCATTAAAGGTCAATGAGAAGGGTGCCAGATTCAATCTGGTAGCCGCTAACGGCGAGATCATCGGCGTTTCCGAGCAGTACACTTCCGAATCAGCCGCCAGAAACGGCATCGATTCCGTAAGAAAGAATGCTCCGGTTGCTGAAATCGAAGATCAGACCGTCGCTGAAGTCGAAGGCAAGAGAAATCCGAAGTTCGAGATCTTCAAGGACAAGGCCGGCGAATTCAGATTCAGACTGAAGGCCGGAAACGGCGAACCGATCCTTGCTTCCGAAGGCTATGTATCAAAGGCCGGCTGCAAGAACGGAATCGATTCAGTAAGAAGAAACGCTGATTCAGAAATCAAGAAAGTCTAATAAGCGCATCTGCTTTACCGAAAGAGATCACCTGGATATCAGGTGATTTTCTTTTACACAGACTAAGCAGCATCATTCATATGTGCTATCATATTTCTGGTGAGATAATGAAGGATCGCAGACACAACAGGTTACTAAAACTTATGGCAGTTATGCTTATCATCATAACTGTTGTTTCTGGTGCAATAAACGCCTGCGTCATTTCTGTTACCCGCGATATGATCCTTTCGCCAAATGAAGTTAATAGCACGCATGACTGCATGATCGTTCTGGGAAGCCCGGTATACGAAGACGGCAGCTGTTCAGAAATACTTAAAAACCGGCTGGACAGATCACTTGAAATCTATCAGAAGAGCACAGGCATGCCGGTGATCTGCAGCGGTGATAACCGCGAGTTGCATAATTTTGAAGTTGACGCCATGATCAGTTATCTTGTCAGCAACGGCATCAATGAGTCAGATATAGTTGCCGACAATGACGGATACTGTACCTATGACTCAATCAGAGGCCTTCTGGAAGACTTTCAGGGTAAAAGCGTAATCATAATAACGCAGAAATATCATCTATACAGAGCCCTCTACATCGCTCACAGCCTGGGCATCAACGCTATTGGTATTGAAGCTGAAGAAATTAGCAATAACATTGCTTACCGTTACTTTCGTGAATACATGGCACGCGTTAAGGATTTTGCTATCTGTTTAGTCAACAAATAAATATCTCTTTATTGAAAAAGCAATCATTCATTTTCTTGTTGTAAATAACATGCATAAACGATAAGATATATTTTGGCTTTTTAAAGCCACATATGAATGATACAGGAGACATCAGATGAAGAAAGTACTAATAGCATGCGACAGCACTACGGATCTATCTGCAGAGCTTATCAATAAATATGACATCAGGATTCTTCCAATGCTGGTCACTCTCGGCGAAAAAACATATACTGACGGGGTAGATCTTGATCCTGATAATATCTATGAACATTTTGAAAAGACCGGTGAACTTCCAAAAACGACTGCGATCAATTTATCCAGATTCTATGATTTTTTCAAGGAGTGTCTAAAGGAAGCCGAATCGGTTGTATTCGTAACTCTTGGTTCCGACCTTTCCTCAACGTTTAACAACGCCCGTACCGTTGCTTTGGATTTCGATGGCATATTTGTCGTTGACAGCAAGAACCTTTCTACAGGCGGCGGACTGCTGGTCCTTAAAGCAGCGGAAATGGCTGAAAAAGGGATGGATGCAGCTGAAATAGCAGAAGAGCTGAAAGGACTCGCTCCCAAGGTCGATTCGTCGTTTGTCATAAACGGAATGGAATATCTGATTGCCGGAGGACGCCTGTCATCATTCAAGGGTAATGCGGCAATGTTTCTCAGCATCAAACCGTGTATCATTGTTCGCGACGGTAAAATGATTGTAGGACGAAAGTATCATGGCAAATTCAGCATAGTCGTCAGAAAATACGTAAATGACATTTTGGACGATGCAGGAGAAGTTGATCATCAGTTTGTTATGATCACACATTCCGGATGTGATCAGGAAACTGTCGACAATGTTCATGCCCAATTAAAGGAAAAGGGATTATTCGAAAACATCTATGTCACCAGGGCCGGCTGTACGATATCATCTCATTGCGGTCCTGATACGCTTGGTATCCTGTTCATCAGAAAGAACGATATAAACCTATAAGCACTTCATAGAAAGTGCTTTTTTATGATAGAGCAGAGGCTAACCCCGCAAAGAAACAGGCAGGTATTTAAATTCAATGTGTCGCGTCCTCAAAACAGAGAGCAAAAAAGACATAAATACAACGTATTACAAACACCATAATTTGTACGGTTTTGCTTCCTATATGAGGGGAAGA
>JAGAFL010000062.1:0-5637 GCA_017612595.1 Erysipelotrichaceae bacterium
GGGTCGTGGGGACTTCTCTGAAGGCGCAGCGGGATTACCGCAGCGTGGACTACGACATGCCGCTGGTGCTGGTGATCGGCTCGGAGGGCGAGGGCATGCGCAGGCTGGTTGAGGAAAACTGCGACATTCTGGTGAAGATGCCTCTGGAAAACGGCATGGACTCCCTGAATGCTTCAGCCGCCGCCGTCGTCATGCTTTACAGGATCTATGACAGCCGCTTTCCCGTCACATAGAGGGAAAGGGTATGAATGATGACAACGAGTATGAACTGCTTTACATGTACCGCAAGGGTGATCAGCAGGCTCTGGAACTGCTGGTAAGGATGGTTCAGCCGTTCGTCATCAAGACCTACGCCTCCATTACGGCATACTGGCCTTCCTTTGAAGCGGATGAAGCCCGGCAGGCCGCCTATCTGGGAGTGATCAACGCCATTTACTATTACCGGGAGGACCGTCAGAGCGGCTTCCGCAGCTTCTTGCTGATGTGCGTGGAAAGGCAGATGTATTCCGCCCTGCGCCATCACAGGCGCATCAGCAGGCAGGACTATCTCAGTCCGTTTTCCCTGGACCGGCTGATCCGGGACAGCGATGAGCTGTATCTGGGCGATACGCTGAGCCGGGACAGCAGTCAGGACCCCCGCAACATCAGCCGTCTCAACACCCTGCTGAGGCAGATATACGGCCAGCTGCAGGATAATCCCGTGGACTGCCGCATCCTGATCCTGCGCGTTCAGGGCTACACCTATCAGGAAACGGCCGACCTGCTGAAGATCAGCCGCAAGGATGTCGACAATGCCATCCAGCGGATCCGCAAGAAGATTGCATATTTATTTGACTAATGCCTTCTGCTGTGGTAAAGTGTATTTACCTGTTAGGAGGTTTTTTTTATGAGCGATAAGGTAATACTGACCTGCAGCGAATGCCTATCCAGAAATTACACTACCACTCGTAACCGGAAAAACCGTACCGAGCGGCTTGAGTTGGTAAAGTACTGTAAGAAATGCGGTAAGCACACGTTGCATAAGGAAACGAAATAGGAGGCGTAATTATGGCAAAGGACAATACTAAACAGACAAAGAACACTAACAGCATCTGGGACAGAATCACCGGATTTTTCAGCGGCGTCAATACGGAAGCCAAGCGCGTAAGATGGCCGAAGTTCTCCGAACTGATGAGCAATACCGGCAAGGTCATCGTCTTCTGCGTTCTGTTTGCCATCTTCTTCGTTGTCTGCGATCTTTTGATCTCTGAACTGCTGGTTCTGATTGGAGTAGGTAAGTAATGGACGAGAACAACAACACCGTCAAGAAGCCGGAAGATGAGAAACACTGGTATGTGGTAAACACCTATGCCGGACATGAACGCAATGTCAAGGATAACCTGGAGACCCGTATTGTCAACGAAAAGCTTCAGGATCTGATCTTCCGCATCGTCATCGCCGAAGAAGAGGAAATCGACATCAAGAACGGCAAGCAGATCAAGAAGGTCAGAAACCTGTTCCCCGGCTATCTGTTCGTGGAAATGATCATGACCGACAAGATCTGGTATGTCGTCCGTAACACTCCGGGCGTCACCGGATTCATCGGTTCATCAGGCGGCGGCGCCAAGCCGTTCTCCGTACCGGATGAAGAGATCGACCCGATCCTGCGCAAGCTCGGCCAGAACGATCACAAGATCGTCGTCAACTTCGGGGTCGGCGACCGCGTCAAGATCCTTTCCGGCGCCTTCGTCAATGTCGAAGGTACCGTCGTCAGCATGGACGACAGCGCTGAAACCGCCAGAGTTCTTTCCATTGTCTTCGGACGTGAGACTCCGGTGGACGTCAGCTACGTCGATCTGGAAAAGGTAGACTGATCAGGATAGAATTCTTTCTATCCTTTTTTACAACGAGAGAGGGAGAAGAGAAGATGCTGAGATGCCCCAACTGCGGCAGTGAGCTTGTCAGAGCGGAGAAATGTTACCGGTGTGCCCAAGGGCACAGCTTTGACATTGCCTCCCAGGGCTACGTCAACCTTCTCATCAGGCACTCCGCCAATCCCGGAGATGACGGTATTTCGATCGCCAGCCGCGAGGCCTTTCTGACCAAAGGCTACTATCAGCTGCTGGCCGAAGCGATCAGAGAGACGGTGAGCAGCAGTTTCCAGGCCGGGGAGAGCTTTCTGGATGCCGGCTGCGGCACCGGCTACTACCTGCAGTTTCTGCAGGATCTGCCCCTGCGCTTCTACGCCACCGACATCGCCAAGAAGGCGGTGGCCAGATGCGCCCGCAGTAATCCCGAGGCCGTGTGCTTTGTCGGCAACGTCTTCCATCTGCCCTTTGACGACGGCGCGCTGGACGGGCTGATGAGCGTCTTTACCCCTTACAGCGCCGAAGAGTTCGCCCGCATCGTAAGGCCAGGCGGTCATCTGATCGCGGTAACCCCGGGCAGAGAACACCTCTATCAGCTCAAGCAGATCGCTTACGAGCAGCCCTATTACAACCAGGAAGAGGGCTACCAGCTCCCGGACTTCCATCTCGCCGGTCAGAGAAATGTCCGTTATCCGATCCATCTGGAAACATCCCAGGACATCGCCAACCTGTGGCGGATGATGCCCTATTACCATACGACTTCCCGGCAGGGAAACGAAAGACTGCTGGCCTTAAGCCAGGCCGACACCACGGTCGACTTCCTGGTTCAGCTGTTTGAAAGGAAGAGCGGCAATGAGTAAATTATGGAAACTGCTGATCGTTCTGGCCGTCCTGCTTTCCGGCGGCTGCCAGAGCGTTAGAAAGAGCGCCTATCTGGCCGTCGTCAGCAAATCTGACGGCAGCGGCGAGGTGATCTACTATGATGAAGATCTCAATAAGATCGCTTCCCTCAGCTGCGGAAAGGTCAGCGAAGCCGTCGAGAGCGACGGGGTCGTCTACCTGAGTTCCGACGGTTCCAATTGGCAGGGCTATTACGTCGGTGAAACCAAAAAGGCCAACCGCTTCACCTCGCTGGACCAACCGCTGGTATACGGGCGTCCTGACGGTCTGCATCTGTGCTATCAGGACCAGGGTACGCTGTTTTACCTGGATGGCCGGGGTGAAATGTATGAGCGCTTCATCCCTCAGCTTATTTACAGTCAGCAGCGCTGGCTGTGCATCGTCGACACCCAGAACCTGCTGCGTATGTTCGATCTGGATGATATTGCCTGCTGGGAGACTGCTGAACAGCTGGGTGAGCAGCAGGCCATCGCCTTCATGGAGATCCAGGGAGAGATCTGCCTGGTCTCTTCCGCCGGCGTCAGCGTCATCAAAGACGGCAGCGTTGAGATGACCTACGTCTATCCGGTTCAGTTTGATGAGATCGAAAACGCCTTCGGAGGCCGGATCTTCGTCTACGAAGGCGGTGAGAAGGTCGTCTACCGGCTTGGGTTCTCCGAGCACTTCCTTACTCTGGAACTGGAGAAGGAAGAGCGCTACTACCGGGAGATCGATCTTGATCAGCTGGTGGCTGAGGAAACCGCCAATGGCGGCCGGCTGATCTGGTTTACGGAGGCTGAGAACTAGCATGATGGATATAAAAGCGGTATTTCTGGACATCGACAACACCATGACTTCGGAAAAGGACGGTCAGCTGATGGAAAGCTGCCGGACAGCCTGTCAGCAGCTCAGTCAGAAGAGCATCGCCGTAGTCATTGCTACCGGCCGGCAGGGACTGTGCGTCCCCTGCATTCAGGACGGCCTGGTCTTTCCCGACTACATCATGGGCGGTAACGGCGCTACCCTTTATGACGGTAATGGCCGGGTGATCTACAACGAGCATCTGGACAGGCAGCTTTACGAGGAAGTCAATGAGTTCTGCCTCACCCATGGCATCGACGTCTTCTGGAAGTTTGCCGACAACATGTACGCCTACCCGGGAGAAAGCCAGCTGGCTAAGGAGTGCGTGGAGACGCTCAGGCATTTCGTCATCGGCCTGCATCCCGACCCTGAAGAACTGCCGGGAGCCGGTGGTCTGGTCAACGTGCCGCCGGAGGTTCTGATGGAATTCCGCAGGCAGTTTGCCGGCCGGATCAGCTGCGTTGACGGCGGTTATTACATCCATGACCTCAACAGCCTGCATACCGACAAGGGCACCGGGCTGATGAAGATGGCTCAGCTATTGGGCATCAGCCCCGAACAGTGCGCCGCCTTCGGCGACAGCGAAAATGACATCCCGATGCTCAGGGCTGCGGGAGTTGGCGTAGCGATGGGCAACGCCATGGAAGGCGCCCGGCAGGCTGCCGATTACGTCACCGCCCGGGCTTCGGAAGACGGCGTATTAAAGGCTTTGGAAAAATTTGGCATTCTGTAATGAGAATGTCTTTTTTTATGGTAAAATGATTAAGTGTTTTACGAAGGAGAACCGCTATGAAGAAGATCGCCTTTGATATGGAAAAGTACATCAGCATGCAGTCGGCCAAGATCATGGAGCGGGTCAACCGCTTCAACAACAAGCTCTATCTGGAGTTCGGCGGCAAGCTCTTTGACGACTACCACGCTTCCCGCGTCATCCCCGGCTTTGCCCCTGACACCAAGGTCAAGATGCTGCTGTCGATGGCTGACAAGGTGGAGATCGTCATCGCCATCAACGCTCACGACATCGAAAAGTCCAAGCGCCGGGGCGACCTCAACATCACCTATGACCAGGAAGTCCTGCGGCTGATCGACGCCTTTGAGGGCATCGGTCTTTACGTCTCCTCCGTCACCATCACCCAGTACGTCTCCAAGCCGATCGTTGACAACTTCATCCGCAATCTGCAGAACCGTAACTATAAGGTATATAAGCACTACTACATTGCCGGCTATCCCAATGACGTTGACGTCATTGTTTCCGATGAGGGCTACGGCAAGAATGAATACATTGAGACCAGCCGTCCGTTAGTGGTCGTGACCGCTCCCGGTCCGGGTTCGGGCAAGATGGCCGTCTGCATGAGCCAGCTCTATCACGAGCACAAGAGGGGCATCCAGGCCGGCTACGCCAAGTTTGAGACCTTCCCGATCTTTAACCTGCCGCTGACCCACCCGGTCAACCTGGCCTATGAGGCCGCCACCGTGGATCTGGACGACGTCAACATGATTGACCCCTACCACATGGAAAAGTACGGCATCATGGCCATCAACTACAACCGTGACGTCGAGATCTTCCCGGTACTGGCCCGCATTCTCAAGGCCATCACCGGCGAGGACGTCTACTACTCACCGACTGACATGGGCGTCAACATGATCGGATTATGCATCAGCGATGACCAGTTAGCCTGCAAGGCCAGCTGTGACGAGATCATCAGGCGCTATTTCCAGACTCAGGTCGAATTCAAGAACGGCAACATCTCCGAAAGCGCCATCACCAAGCTGGAGAACATCATGAACAAGGCCGGCATTTCGCCCCTTGACCGCAGGGTCGTTCCCGCCGCCCGTAAGAGAGCGGAAGAAACGGGAGGACCGGCTGTGGCCATTGAACTGGAAGACGGCAAGCTGGTCACCGGCAAGAACTCCCCGCTTTTAGGCGCTGCCTCCGCGGCGATCATCAACGCTCTGAAGTATCTCTGCGAGTTCCCCGATGATACGATGCTGCTGTCGCCCAACATCATCGAGCCGGTTCAGCATCTGAAGGTCGATTACCTGGGAAATA
>JAGAFL010000004.1:0-2630 GCA_017612595.1 Erysipelotrichaceae bacterium
ACTATGCCGCGTATCAGGGCGCTCTGCTCTATAACTTCCACCGCTTCTTCGATCCGGCCGGCTCTGCCAATATGTTCGGCTACAACAACGAAGAGTATGTGAAGCTGGAAAATGAAGTCCTGCTGGCGGGCAGCTATGACAAGATGGTTGCCAAGTTCGCCGATCTGCAGAAATTCGTCGCCGAGAACCTGCCGCTGGTCCCGCTCGCGGTCGGCAACCAGATCGCAGCCGGCAAGCTGAACGTCGAAGGCGTCACCCTGGCGCCCGGCACCAACTACATGAACTTCTCGCACATCCGCATCGCGGAATAAACCTTTCTTTCTTCGGGACGGAGGGCCATCCTCCGTCCCCCTGTTTCCGGCCGGGGGACGGGTCCTGCTTCGGCAGTGAACGCCCCTTGGCCGCCTCTTTAAAGGCAGAATTGCTATGTGGAAATATGTACTGAAACGAATTCTCTACCTGATTCCCTGCATTCTTGCAGTCTCTTTTATCGTATATTTTCTGATGAGCTTTTCCGGAGACCCGGTTCTTTCTCTCGTGAGCGACAACGCCACGGAGGAAGAGATCGAAATGATGCGGGAAAAGATGGGCTTGAACCGTCCGCTGGTCGTCCGTTATGTGGAATATATGGGAAATGTGCTGCGCGGCGATCTGGGCAGGAGCATCAACGGGAATAAGGACGTCTGGGCCGAGTATGCGGCCCGCATGCCTTATACGATATGGCTGGCAGTGGTCTCGGTACTCATCCTGATCATCGTGTCCCTGCCGCTGGGCATTCTGGCAGCGTTAAAGCACGGGACCTGGCTGGATTCGATCCTGTCGGGCTTTGCGATGGTGACGCTGTCGATCCCCAGTTTCTGGGCAGGGCTTCTGATGATCATCCTCTTTGCCGTCAAGCTGGGGTGGCTCCCGGTCTCCGGGGCGGAGACCAGTGAATCGGTCATCATGCCGGCTGTCTGCTGCTGCCTGTCGCATATCGCGCTGCTGACGCGGACGACCCGGACCTCCATGCTGGACCAGCTGAACGCGGACTATCTGCGGACTGCGCGCGCAAAGGGCGTGCCGGAGCGCAAGGTCGTGACCCGCCATGCCTTAAGCAACGCCCTGATCCCGATCATTACGATCCTGGGCAACGACATGTCCATCCTCTTTGCCGGCACGGTCGCCGTGGAAACGGTCTTTACCTGGCCGGGCATCGGCTACCTGATCGTGACGTCCATCCGGGGCAACGACTACAACATGGTGACCGGCTGCGTGCTGATGACCACCGTGATCGTTTCCATCCTGCTGCTGATCGTCGATATCCTGTACGCCTTCGTGGATCCCCGCATCAAGGCGCAGTACACCGGGAGGTGAGACCATGTTGATGAAGAAAAAGAAAAAAGCTGACGACGGGCGGAGCATCTACGTCAAGAAAAGCCGCATGCAGGAGGTATGGCACCAGTTCCAGAAGAACAAGGGCGCCGTGGTCGGCCTGATCATGCTGATCATCATCATCGGCATCGCGATCGTCTCCGGTTTCGTGTTCGACTATAAGGAAGATATCTGCGCGCGGCATGCCGCAACGCGCCTCATCAAGCCCTGCCTGGAGTATCCTTTCGGAACGGACCAGATGGGCCGGAGCGTGCTTGCGCGTGTCCTGTACGGGACCCGCTACTCCCTGCTGATCGGCATCGTGGTCGTGGGCGTTTCCACGGGCATCGGCACCATGCTGGGCGCCATTGCCGGCTATTACGGCGGCAAGGTGGAAACGGTGATCATGCGTATCGTCGAGATCTTCATGATGATCCCGAACATCCTGCTGGGCATCATCTTCGTAGCGGCCTTCGGCATCAGTCTGACGAACCTGATGCTGGCGCTGGGCCTTTCGACGGTGCCGCATTTCGCCCGGACGGCCCGCTCGTCGGTCATGACGGTGCGGGGCAACGAATATGTGGAAGCGGCCAAGGCCATGGGTGTCTCGGACTTCAAGATCATTTTCACGCACGTGCTGCCGAACGCGCTTTCCGCGATCCTGGTACAGGCGACGACCCGCGTGGCCAGCGCCATCATTTCCGCGGCGACCTTCAGCTTCATCGGCCTGGGCGTTCCTTCGCCCACGCCCGAATGGGGCGCCATGCTTTCGGACGCCCGCCAGAACATGCGCGATTTCCCTCATCTGGTCATTTTCCCCGGCCTGGCGATCATGGTCACCGTTCTGGCGATCAACCTGGTCGGCGACGGTCTTCGGGACGCTCTTGACCCGAAGCTGAAACGATAGGGGGCCGCGATGGAAAACGTTAAGGAAAACATCACGGAAAACCGCTCCGAATACGCGATGGAGATCCGCGACCTGGCCATCCGCTACGTGACGGATGAAGCCACGGTCTACGCAGTGAACCATATCGATCTGAAGCTGCGGCCGCAGGGCACGCTCGGCCTGGTCGGCGAGACCGGCGCCGGGAAGACCACCACGGTGCTGTCCATCCTCAACCTGATCCAGACGCCGCCGGGCGTCATCGACAGCGGCGAGATCTTTGTGAACGGCCGGAACGTGCGGGAAATGACGCCCGCCCAGCTTTCCAAGATGCGCGGCAAGGAAGTCTCCATGATCTTCCAGGACCCGATGACCTCCTTAAACCCGGTCATGA
>JAGAFL010000063.1:0-3863 GCA_017612595.1 Erysipelotrichaceae bacterium
CCTGCAGGAAATAAAGGACAAACTGGCAGAAAGCCGGCTGGATAATGACAATCAGCTGACCCGGTATCTGCGTGATCTGGGCTACGAGGAACAGGCTGCCAGCTACAACGCTCTGGAGCTGGTCCGCCGTCCCCATGTGGAGACGCGGTTTGTGGCCGGCAGGTGCGGCATCGAAGTCAGCGAGGCGCTGGCCCGGCAGCTGGACATCGAACTGAAGTTTGAGGGTTACATCGCCAAGGCCAGAAGGGAAGCGGCCAATCTGCAGAAGATGGAAAGCCAGCTGCTGCCGGCTGACCTGGACTACACCGCCATGGCCAACCTTTCCCTGGAAGCCCGGCAGAAGCTTCAGGAAGTCAAGCCCCTGACCATGGGTCAGGCTTCCCGCATTTCCGGGGTCAACCCGGCCGACATCATCACCATTTCCATTTATCTCCGCCAGATGAAGGGAACAGATTATAAAGAGGAGAACGAACATGAATAACCGCAGATACGGCGTCGACATCACCTGCCATTACCGTCCCCTTGGCTTTTCCTACGGCGACAGGGCTTTCGGACCGCAGCCGGAAATCAGAAAGCTGGATGCCATCAGAAAGAGCCTGATGGATCCGCAGTGCCGGGGGCCGGAAGACGTCTATGCCATTGTCATGGACATCGGCAACCGGGAGGACTATGAGAAGATCACAGAAAGAAACCTGCTGTTCGCGGCGGTCAGCTACGCCCGCGGCCGGCTGGGAAATGAGCCGGTCCGCAGCCAGGGACACATTCATTCATATTCTCCCTCCTGCGGCTCTTCGACCGGCGAACTGTACGAGATCTGGCATGGCAGAGCCGGCATCTACATGCAGGAAAGAGCCTCAGACGATCCGGGACGCTGCTATCTGGTGATCGCCGAGGAAGGCGATGTCGTTCTGGTGCCGCCTTACTGGGCGCATGCCACAATCAATCTGGACTTTCACCGCAACATGACCTTCGGCGCCTGGTGCGTCAGGGATTACGGCTATGACTATGACGAGGTAAGGGCTCACCATGGCGTGGCTTACTTTCCCGTCATCGGGAAAAATGACAATATTGAAATGATCCCCAACCCCAATTACAACGCCCCCGAATGCATCATCAAGCGGCCGCGCATCTACCGGGAATTCAACATGGAACCCGGCGTGCCGATCTATAAGCAGTTTCAGCAGGATCCCGACCGCATCCTGTTCATCTGTCGTCCGTCGGATTATCAGGATAAATGGGCCGGCTTTGAACCGTAGAAGGGAAGAATAGCATGAAGATAATCGAACCCGCAGTCATCCACGACTTTGAAGGCGTCATGACCGGCGCCGAGGTAAAGATCGGCCGGAAGTATTTCCGGGATCTTAAGCACATCTATGGCGATCCGCAGGCCATTGACGACGATACCCTGATGTATACCGTCTACAGCTATGAGACCGGCGACCTCAAGGACAGGGCCAACCTGTTATGGGGCATGACCGTCATTGAACCGGTTCTGGTCAACGGCGAGTGCAACATGACCAGAGGCCATTTCCACTGCGATACCGGCTGCCCGGAATTCTACATCGGCCTGAAGGGCGAAGGACTGTTACTGCTGATGGACGAAAAGGGTGAGATGTGGGCGGAAA
The DNA here is from genome assembly GCA_017612595.1 of Erysipelotrichaceae bacterium. Taxonomy (GTDB): domain Bacteria; phylum Bacillota_I; class Bacilli_A; order Erysipelotrichales; family Erysipelotrichaceae; genus UBA1783. The sequence goes on from JAGAFL010000063.1 coordinate 1,626, forward strand.
AGGTCTTCAAAGGATCGGTGCACCACATCGACGGCAGACTGGCTCACCGGCTGGTCAATACCGGCGATACCGAAATGCGGACGGCAGCCTGCTGGAGTCCGATGGCCGGTCACGACTATGCCCGCATGGAAGCCTTCCCCTTCCCCAGAAGAGTCTATAAGGAAAACGGAGAACTGATCATCCGTTAGGAGATAAGCATGAATCCCGACAGAAAATCCAACTATGACAAGTTTCCGACCATTGACGTCCGGGGCTTTGAAGAAGAGGTCTTTGCCGGATACGGCGACATCGTCGCCCGGTTAACCGCCGAGGATCCCCGCGTCATCAGCGTTGACTGCTACCCCGGCGTACGCGATGAAGAGATTTCCGGCGCCTTTCTGGGGCTCTGGCAGCCTGACGTCTTCATCGATTCCAGGGACATCTTCTTTGATACTGACGTCCTGAACGAAAAGATGGCCAGTCATCTGACCAGCGACCGGGTAAGAGGCGTCATGTACTACGGTTCCGTCACCGACTTCATTGATCAGACCAAACTGGAACAGTACCGGCAGATCGCCGCCGAGGCGAAGGGCCGCGTCCTGATCGTCGGCTTCGGCGCGTCGCTGATCAGCCGCGGGGACGTCCTGGTCTACGCCGACCTGACCCGCTGGCAGGCGCAGCTGCGCTACCGGGCGGGGGAATGCAACTTCAAGCAGAACAACCCGGACGAGGATGCCCTGGTCAAGAACAAGAGAGGCTACTTCATCGAGTGGCGGATCGCCGACAAGCTGAAGTTCTCGCTTCTGGAAGACATCGACTATTATCTGGACACTGAAGAGGCAAATGAACCGGCCATGGTCGCCGGCAAAGGCCTGCTGGCTGCCTTGAAACTGACAGCCCGCCGGCCGTTCCGTCTGGTTCCCTATTTTGACCCGGGAGTCTGGGGCGGTCAGTGGATGAAGGAAGTCTGCGACCTGGACCGCAGTAAGAAGAACTATGCCTGGAGCTTTGACGGGGTGCCGGAGGAAAACGCCCTGCGTTTCCGCTTCGGCGACGTCGTCATCAACAGCCCGGCCATGAACCTGGTCAAGTATCAGCCCAGGCAGCTGCTGGGTCCGAAGACCTTCAGCCGCTTCGGGGCGGAATACCCGATCCGCTTTGACTTCCTGGATACCATCGGCGGTCAGAACCTGTCTCTGCAGGTCCACCCAACCACCGAGTACATCAAAACCAAGTTCGGCATGACCTATACCCAGGATGAAAGCTACTACATCCTCGACGCTGAAGAGGGCGGCGGAGTCTATCTGGGCGTTAAGGAAGGCATTGATCCTGAAGAGATGATCAATGATCTCAAGGAAGCCCAGAAAGGCCTGCATCCCTTCCACGACGAAAAGTACGTCAACCGCTTCCCGGCCAGAAAGCACGATCACTTCCTGATTCCGGCGGGAACCGTTCACTGTTCTTCCGCCGGCACCATGGTGCTGGAGATCAGCGCCACGCCCTACATCTTTACCTTCAAGCTGTGGGACTGGGACCGTCTGGGACTGGACGGGCTGCCCAGGCCGATCCACATTGAAGACGGCGAAAAGGTCATCGACTTTTCAAGAGATACCAGGTGGGTAAGAGATAATCTGGTCAATCATTTCGAAACGATTCATGAAGGTGATGATTATACGGAAGTGAAGACCGGCTTGCATGAACTGGAGTTCATTGAGACCAGAGTCATTACTTCGGACAGGGAAACCGTTCATGATACCAACGGCGAAGTCAACCAGCTTAATCTGGTCGACGGCGAGGAAATTGAAGTCATTTCCCCGGATGATGCCTTTGAACCGTTTACCGTTCATTACGCGGAAACCTTCATCATTCCCGGCTCAATTGACAGATATGTCATCAGACCGAAGAAGCAGAAAGAAGAATACAAGATCGTCAAGGCCTATGTCCGCTTTGGTTAGGCAATGATCAGACAAAAACAATCCCGGCATGCCGGGATTGTTTTCCGATTATCGACGGTCACATTTTCCTGATCGTTCTCAGCAGCTGAGGCAGGATCAGGGAGAACAGCACGGCCAGGATGACGCCGGTCAGGATCTTGAGCGGAATAGCCGCAAAGACCAACTGCCTGCTGTAGTAGCCGAAGACCCTGGAGTCAATGTACAGCGCCAGGGTGTTCAGCGCCGTTACCAGCAGGGCGCTGAGAATGGCGATGATGACTACCGAGGTCATGCTGTAATTGTAATCGGTCTTTTTTGCGTATAA
>JAGAFL010000064.1:0-14420 GCA_017612595.1 Erysipelotrichaceae bacterium
ATATGAGTTGCTTCTGTACCACTGTGAATAAATGGTGGTAGGCTCATGGTCATCGTTGTTCCAGATGTAGGTCTTGGCGTCAGTCAGCAGGACCATGTACTTGTGGTCATCGTCAACTTCCGTATCAGCCTTCAGCCATTCGTTGGCAATGTCAATGCCGCCGTGGGTGTTACTGCCGCTGCCAAAAGCCTTTTTAATTTCAGCTTCTGTCATGTTCAAGGCTGCATTGATGTAGTCCTTGGTATCATCATTGTATTCTACCAATTCCTTATATTGATTATCTGACAGATACGCTACAGCGTCATGAGCGCGTCCGCGGAAACGGATGACACCAACCTTCATTTTGATGCCGGGATTGTTCTCAATGATGCTGGCAAAAAGCTCGTTAACGCTTTCTGTAAATACCGTACTGTTCTGTGCGGAAGTGGAACTGTCCATCGTGAAAACGATGTCAATCTCATTCTGGTATTCCGCTGACGGCAGCGAGAGTGTTACAGTTGTCTCTCTTTCATCACCCATCAGGAGTGTTGGATCAGCAGTCTTGGAACCACTAACCTCAAACTGTTCTTCAGTCTCTGTCGTTCCGGTATCTCCGTTGTCATCGGCAGCGCGTACGCCGACTACGGATCCGAAGCAGATAACCAAAGCAATCAATAATGTCAAAAGCTTTTTCATATCGCTTTCCCCCCTAAAAACAAATTACATACAGTAATCCACCTTTATTATATTGTTATACTGTCCCCTTGTGAAGACTAAAGAAACATGTTTTCCGATTATTTTGCCATTTTTCTGTCACAATATTTGTTCTGTCTTCAGAAGTAAGTGGAAATCTAAACAAATGAGTCCAGGTCGTTCAAAAAGACAAGGCAGATGTCCGCCTTGTCTTCTTCCGTTTTTCAGGTATTTCTTCAGTCTTAGAACTCCATCGTTGCCCTGACGGCTTTCTTCCAGCCGTTGATCAGGTTCTGGACCTGCTTGGCGCTCTGTACCGGTTCAAAGTACCGTTCGGTCTCATAATGCTTCCTGAGCTCGTTCTTGTTATTGAACAGGCCGACCGCCAGCCCGGCCAGCATCGCGGCTCCCAGGGCAGTGGTCTCAAAGTTGACGGGACGCAGGATGCCGGTCTGGAGAAGATCAGACTGGAACTGCATCAGGTAGTCGTTCCTGCAGGCGCCACCGTCGACCTGCAGGGTCGATATCAGCATTCCCGTATCGTTTTCCATGGCTTCAATGACGTCATAGCTCTGATAGGCCAGGGACTCAAGAGTCGCTCTGATCAGATGGGCGGTGCTGGTTCCGCGGGTCAGGCCGAAGATGGCTCCCCGGGCATGCTGATCCCAATACGGGGCACCCAGCCCGGTAAAGGCCGGTACGACATAGACGCCGTCGGAGTCTTCCAGGCTCTCCGCAATCTCCTTGGTTTCCGAAGCCCGGCTGATCAGCTTCAGGCCGTCCCGCAGCCACTGGATGGCAGCTCCGGCTACGAAGACTGATCCTTCCAGAGCGTAGACGACTTCATCGCCGATCTTCCAGCCGACGGTCGTTACCAGACCGTTCTTGGATTCTATGCGCTTGTTTCCGGTGTTGAACAGCAGGAAGCAGCCGGTACCGTAAGTATTCTTGCACTGGCCTTCGTCAAAGCACATCTGGCCAAACAGAGCGCTCTGCTGGTCTCCGGCAATGGCGGCGATCGGTATCGGTGTACCTAACAGGCTGGTCTGGCCGTATACTTCCGAGGTTGCCCTGATCTGCGGCAGCATGTTTTCCGGTATGTTCCAGATGCTGAGCAGTTCGGGATCCCACTGCAGGGTATCGATGTTCATCAGCATAGTTCTGGAAGCGTTGGTAACGTCGGTGACGTGGACCTGATGCCCGGTAAGCTTGTAGACCAGCCAGCTGTCAACGGTGCCGAACATCAGTTCGCCGTTTTCCGCTCTCTGCTGGCCGTTTTCGATGTTGTCAAGGATCCATCTGATCTTGCTGGCGGAGAAATAGGGGTCTACCGGCAGTCCGGTCTTCTTTCTGATCAGTTCAGCGTGACCGGCCCTGATGACCTTCTCGCACAGTTCGGCCGACTGCCTGGACTGCCATACCAGGGCGCTGTAGACCGGCAGTCCGGTCTTTCGGTCCCAGACTATGGTCGTTTCTCTCTGGTTGGTAATGCCGATGGCCCTGATGTCACTGACGCTGATGCCGGCCTTCTGGACGACATTCAGGCAGACATACTCAACGCTGGTGAAGATCTCGTGTCCGTCCATTTCCACCCATCCCGGCTTGGGAAACTGGTTGGGAATTTCCTGCTGGGATACGGCAACGATCTTCAGGCTGTCATCGAAAATGATGGCGCGCGAGCTGGTCGTTCCCTGGTCGATTGCTAGAATATAATTGCTCATATTATTAAACCTCTTGATTCCGTCTCTATTCTATCACATCAATGCGGCTTTGCAGGCTTCATTTTGCGGCTGGGCAGCGTTCCGGGGAAAACTTGTTGATTTATTCTTTTAATGGTAAGATAAGTAAGGTAAGGTGATTAAATGAAAAAGCATTTTCTGTTAATACTTGTACTAGCGCTCTGCCTGTCAGCCGTCCCCGTACGCGCCGATGACGCCAAGGGATCCCTGACCGGAACCGTCAAGACGGACATCGGCAATCTTCTGCTTATGACCTATTCGGTTGCCGGAAACGGCTATGACAGCGTATCCGGTACGATTACCTATGACAAGAACGTGGTGGCCTTCTACAAGGCGGATGACCTTTCGCCCAGCAAGTGGGAAGTGAAGTTCGATACCTCCAAGGCGGGAACCATCAAGTTCACGGCTTCAGCCTCGGGCAGCGATCCGACGCTGATCACCAGCGATACCAATCTGCTGAAGATCACCTTCGTCGTCATCGCCAACGGCAAGACGACGACCACGATCGAAGCCAAGAACGTCAAGGGCAACTATACGGTCACCGAAACCAAGGAAGTCGAGGACAAGGACGTCATCACCAATCAGTCAGATATCGACGAGGCCAAGGCCAGAATTGAAGCCGGAGAGGAAGGCGTCGTCGTACCCGACCCCATCTACGGCACCAAGACCGTCGAGGTCCAGAGCGCCAAGAGCGACAAGATCCCCGACGTTTCCCAGAACGTCATCATTGACCAGCACCTGAGCAATGATACCTACCTGAGAAGCCTGACTGCCAGCAAGGGAACCCTGAATCCCGACTTCAGCAAGACCACCAATGCCTACCGGCTGGTGATTGACCCGGCTGACGACTTCACGATCAGCTGCGAAGTCGAGGATCCCAAGGCTTCCTATACCATTGAAAGGGAGATCAACAACCAGGTCGTCATCAATGTCACCGCGGAAGACGGCAGTTCCAACGCCTATGTGGTCACCATCATCCGCCAGACGGATTACAATTCCCAGACCAACCCGAACCCGGGAGGAAACAATCAGACCAATCCCAATACCCCGAACTCCACGCTGGTCAACAGCCGCATTGCCCTGTCAACCAACGAAATGCTCATCAGCGGCGCCATCGGGCTGGTTGCCCTGGCCGGATTCATCCTGGGCGGCCGGATGATCCATCTGGGAGCGCACAACCGCTAAGAGGAATAACGAAAAAAGAATGGCCCATGCCATTCTTTCTATTCGGTCTGAAGTTCTTCCTCAAGATGGGCAAACAGCTCGTCACGGCCAAAGGGCGGCCAGTGAGAACCGACAGCCAGACGGAAGTCCGTGCTTCTCAGCACTTCGATCAGCTGGCGGTAGGGGACCGGATCGATCACCCAGTCGGGGTAGACGCCGGAAATGCAGTCGCCGAGATAGATGATTCCTTCTTCTTCGATCAGAATGCAGGTACAGTCATCCGTATGCGCGGAAGGCACGTGGAAACAGTGGGCGTGCAGATTGCCCAGATCAATGTCCAGGGCATCGTCAAAGACCAGCTGCGGCAGTTCAACGCAGACCTTCTGGCAGGCAAATTCTCTGGCGAAATACTCGTTGGTATTCATCAGTTCTCTAATGAAGCCTTCGTCGTCCTTTATCTCATCCAGTTTCTTCAAGCTTCTTCTCTCGGCCGCGGTGATGCCGTGGACGGCATGAATGCCGAAGCTGTGATCCCAATGCCAGTGCGTAAGAACGGTAATGTCCGGAAGTGGCAGACCGGCTTTCTTCACGGCATCATAGAACTCTTCCACGTGTTCTCTGGAATGCCCGGGATCTATGGCAAGGGTGAGCCTTTTGCCGCAGATCAGCGACAGTGCGGGACGGTCGCGCGCTTCCTCAAAGGGATACAGATAGATGTCATTGCTTATCTTTTCCAGTTTCATGAATTCAATTTAGCATAAACGCCTTTTCCTTACAATCAGGGTCCGGAAAAGACAGAGGCCGCATTTCCGTCGCATTTTGCGGCTTTTTTGTTAAGGTACCTTATAAAAAATGCGAAAAATGTATTGACTGAGGTCCGATTGTGCTAGAATATATTCAGTTATTAGAGGAGATTAAAAATGAGCAATGTATTCGGAGAGTGTTCTCTGTGCCACCAGCCTCTGACGCCTTACGGCTCGCTGGCCTGCGCGGAAGGAACGATCTGCCGCAACTGCGCCGCTCTGCTCTCGCCGTTTCTCACCAAGGAGGAAGTGGCGCAGATGAGCCTGCAGCAGCTTAACGAGCACATCGAATACCGCAAGTCCAATGCGGAAGCCCTCAAGGATCTGAAGATCAGCAAGGTGATTGACGGCAAGTACGATCTCTACTGTGACCAGGACAAGAAGAACATCCTGTTTGTCAAGGGCAAGGATGCCGTCAGGCAGAACGCCGACATCATACCGCTGAGCGCGGTGGAAAAGCTGCAGATCACAAAGCAGTACAACAAGAAAGATGCCGACTATGTAGACATCTTCGTCAAGGTATTCCTCCATGATTTCCGCTTCAAGTGCGTGGAATTCATGACCAACACCTTCCCGAAGACCGACGTCAACATAGAAGCATACCAGCAGGCCATGGATCTGGCCTACGAGTATCTGGACAAGATAAAGGAATTAGTTAGCATATAAGGAGGTATTGTATCATGACTGAATTCAAGAAAGGCAGAGAAAAGAACATCGTTGAAGGAAAGGGAAAGATCGAAAGAAGCGCCGAGGGACTGGGTCAGACCAAGTCCGCAAACCGCCCGACCGGTTTCCTGTCCGGACTTTTCAGTTTCTTTTCCGGCAAGAAAGAAGTAATAGAAGATGTAATTGAAGACGTCATTGAAGACGTCAAGGAAGGCATTGCGGAAAATGAAGAAAAATAGGACCTTCAGAACGCTGACTGCTCTTCTGGCAGTCCTGCTTGTTCTGTTCAGCTTCAGCGGCTGCACCAAGAAGCCCGATGATGATCCTACCAGAGGCTTCGGCTACAGCAACTACTACAACACCGCCAGCTGGACGCACGGCGACAACACCAAGCAGATGAACACCAATGTCGCTGCCGGTTCCCGGGAAAAGTACACGGACATCGTCGGCAACGGCAAGGATGTCTTCACCATCATGATCTACATGTGCGGCACCGACCTGGAAAGCCGCGGCAAGATGGCTACCTATGACATTACCGAGATGGCCAAGGCCACGATCTCCGATAACATCAACCTGCTGATCTATACCGGCGGCTGCCAGCAGTGGCACTTAGGCAACGGCCAGATCATCTCCACCAAGGTAAACCAGATCTACCGCATACTCAACGGCGGCCAGGCTGACCGTCTGGTCGACAACGCCGGCGCGGCGGCCATGACCAACAACAACACCCTGGAGAGCTTCCTTGATTACTGCATCGAAAACTACGAAGCAGACCGTTACGGCCTGATCTTCTGGGACCACGGTTCAGGTTCCGTCGGCGGCTACGGCCACGATGAGAAGTATCCCAACAACGGACCGATGAGCCCCGCCAAGATCGATGAGGCTCTGACCCATGCGGGAATCAAGTTCGACTTCGTCGGTTTTGACGCCTGCCTGATGGCTACCCTGGAGAACGCTCTGATGCTGGCACCCCATGCCGACTACATGATCGCTTCCGAGGAAGTTGAGCCGGGCATCGGCTGGTACTACACCGACTGGCTGACCGCTCTTTCCAAGAACACTTCCATGCCGACGCTGGAAATCGGCAAGAACATCATCGACACCTTCGTTTCCCAGACCGCCAAGGACGTACCGCAGCAGGTTGCTACCCTGTCGATTATTGACCTGGCCGAACTGGAAAACACAGTACCATCCAAACTGAGCGCCTTCTCCCAGTCCGCCAACGAACTGCTGAAGAACTCACAGTACAGGACAGTGGCCAACGCCCGCAAGAACAGCCGTGAATTCGGTACCTCCCAGGGCGTCGACATGGTCGACTTCGTTGACCTGGCCAGCAACATCAATACTGCCGAAGGCAAGGCTCTGACCGAAGCGCTGTTAAGTGCCGTCAAGTACAACAACGTCTCCACGTCAATGTCCAACTCCTATGGCATTTCCATCTACTTCCCGTACAACAGCACCAAGTACGTCAACAACGTTCTGAAGAACTACGATGAACTGGACATGGACGCCAACTACACTGCCGTGGTCCGCAACTTCGTCAACTACCAGACCAGCGGACAGGTATCCTCAGGCGGCAGCACCAATCCGCTGTCATCACTGTCCGGCAGCTATTCCACCGATTCATACAGTTCTCAGACCTCCGTTGACCTGATATCCTCACTGCTGGGCGCCTTCCTGGGCGGCGGACTGAGCAACCAGTCCTCATCAACCGGCAGCTACAACCCGCTGTATGAACTCGGACTGAACCTGCTGTTCGGCCGCGATGCCGATGTCAAGCCGCTGGCTGAATACATCAGCAAGAACCACTTCGACGCGGACCTGACCTGGAAGGACGGCAAGATCGAGCTGACCAATGAACAGTGGGCACTGGTAGATGAACTCGTCCTCAACGTCTTCGTTGACGACGGCAAGGGCTACATTGACCTGGGATGCGACGAAACCTACACCATCGAGGGCAATGCCCTGAAGGAAGACGGCGGCAAGACCTGGCTGGCCTTAAGCTGTGACGAAGCCAACTGGACAGTCGTTCCCTACTACTACACCGATTCGACCTACAATGAAGACGGTTCCCAGTACACCATCAACGGCTACGTACCCGTGCTGCTGAACGGTGAGAAGGCTCACCTGCTTCTGAGCTTCACCAATGAGAATCCGAAGGGCGTCGTTGCCGGAGCCACCTACATCTATGATGAACCGGTAGTCGCCAAGAATTTCACCGGAACCGGTGACAATGAGGAACTGCCTGGCCTGAAGGACGGCGACGAACTGCAGTTCGTATGCGACTACTATGACTACAACGGCAACTTCGTTGACAGCTACATCCTCAACGATCCGTTTGTCATCAACGGCACGATCCACATCGGCGACATCGACATCTCCGATTACAAGGTTCTGGCTACCTATCAGTTCACTGACATCTACCACCAGACCTACTGGACAACGCCGATCGGCAAATAGTCATCCCTGAACAGCCCGGTATGATGCCGGGCTTTCTTACGGTATTGCATGGGATTATGAAAGTTAAACAACGAAAAGCACCCGAAGGTGCTTTTCGTTTATTTCAGTAAGCGGTCTTATAACAGTTCAATGCCTTCTTCGCGGCACTGATCGATCATCTGCTGAGGCCACAGGCTTGACTGGACCTCGCCGATGTGTACCTTGTTGAGCATCAGCAGACACAGTCTCGACTGACCGATGCCTCCGCCCATCGTCAGCGGCAGCTGTCCAGCTGCCAGAGCCCTGTGGAAGGGCAGCTGCAGTCTGTCCGGACAGCCGGCGGCTGTCAGCTGGCTGATCAGGCTTTCCGGGCTGACCCGGATGCCCATGGAACTGATCTCCACGCTTCTTTCAAGCGGCTGATACCAGGTCAAAAGGTCACCGTTGAGCTGCCAGTCGTCATAGTCGGGAGCCCGGCCGTCATGGGGTTGACCGTCTGACAGCGGCGCGCCGATCTGTTCGACGAAGACCGTGCCGTACTGCCGGCAGATCTCATCTTCCCTCTGACGGGGATTCAGATGCGGATAGCGGTCCAGCAGCTGCTGGGAAGTGATGAACAGCACATTATGGCTGATCGCCGGCTGCAGGAAAGGATACTGGTCGATCAGAGCCTTCTGGGTATCGATGACGGCGTTCATGATCATGCTGACGGTCCCTTCCAGGAAAGACAGCGTGCGGTCTTCCTCGTTAATTACCTTCTCCCAGTCCCACTGGTCGACGTAGATGGAGTGGATGTTGTCCAGCTGCTCATCCCTTCTGATGGCGTTCATGTCCGTATAGATTCCCTTGAATCTTCTCAAGCCGTATTCCTTCAGGGCCAGACGCTTCCACTTGGCCAAAGAGTGCACGATCTCAGCTTCTTTGCCGATAGCCGGCACTTCAAAGCTGACCGGCCGCTCATAGCCGTTAAGGTTATCGTTAAGACCGCTGTCGCTGAAGACCATCAGCGGCGCTGACACTCTGGTCAGATGCAGTTCTTCCGCCAGCCGCCGTTCAAAGGTATCCTTGATGAACTTGATGGCGATCTGCGTCTGCAGCAGGTCCATTTCCTTTTCCGTATTCATTTATCCAACCTTCTTTCCGAAGAATCATTCTCCATTCAATCACTGCTGTTATCCCTCAGGTACTGACGCAGTTCTTCAGTCTGCGACCAGTATCTGATGCCCCAGTTTTCAAAGCTCCACTGCTCCATGTATCCGTTGCATTCATAGTCAACGTACCACAGAAGTCCTTCGCTGATGACGAAGTTGGAGGGGAAGTAGTCGATGTTCAATCCGGCCTGCCTGGCCTTTTCAGCCATTTCCCTTACCTGAGGCAGATAAGACTCGACGCTCTTTCCCTCTTTCAGCAGTTGAAGGACCGTCGGTCCTTCGATGTACTGCTTGATCAGCCTTTCATTTTCCTCATCGATGTCCAGCATTTCGGGGATCCTGATGCCGGCAGCCAGCAGGCGCTGATAGTCATGGCGCTCAGCGAGGATCTTGTTGCCGAAGCGGTAATAATCGCAGGGCTCATGGTGGATCTGCTTGAGGACGACGCGCCGGCCTTCCCATTCAGCAAGATAACTGTAGCCGCCCTTGCCGTGACCCAGCAGGCTGATGATGATGCAGTTTCTGCCGTTTACCGGCAGGATGTCCCATTTCGGCGCCATTGACTTACCAGATGAAGGGGATCAGGCGGTATCTGATCCTTTCCTTGTATTCACGATAGCCCTTCAGCTCTTTCTCCAGGACTTCTTCCTCATTTCTGATCCGCTTGACGATCAGCGGTATGTAGACCAGCATGATCACAAAGGAGATCGGTGAGCTGAGGATCATGGGCATGGAGAGAAACAGGAAGATGGTAGCCGTATACATCGGATGTCTTACCACCCCATAGAGACCCGTGTCAACGACTTTCTGGTCCTTTCGCACTTCAATGGTGCGGGACAGGAAGGCATTTTCCCTCAGCACTTCCCCGAACATCAGATAGGAAAGCAGGAAGACAACTGCCCCTGTGGCAACCGTCTGCCGGGAGAAACTCAGCCAGCTCAAGCGCCAGTTCAGTCCGGCGATGATGAAGGCGGCCAGAAACATCAGACCGCTGTAGCTGATGACGTCCTTCTGCTGCTGCTGGGTCTCCTTGGCTTTCAGCCGGCTCTTCAGCAGTTCGGGAGCCTTCAGGTACATCAGTATCCCGGCGGCCAGCATCGGCACGAAAAGCAGCACCATCAGCATCCAGCCGTTAGGCCATTTCAGGCTCCAGGCCGGCACGAAAAGCAGGACGCCGACAAGGATGATTCCCGCCACATACTTTATGATCGCTTCCCTGAGGAGACTGCCGTTCATGTTCATACCTCTTTTCTGTCTTCCGGTGACCGGAAAGGGAAACCAAAAGGCTTCCGGTTCTATTCTACCTTATTTTTCCGCCGTTGTAAGCAGATAAAAAGCCCGAAGCTGTTCGCTTCAGGCCTGTGTTCAATGCATCAGTCAATGGCCAGGATGACCAGTTTCTTATGGCAGGTTCCCTGGGCAAAGTCGACGCTGACGCATTCATCGCCCTCAAAGCCGCTGCCCTGGAAGTAGCCGTCTTCGAAAAGCTCCATTACCTCATCAGCGTCCAGGTCTTCCGCCAGACTGTCTTCCAGAAACTCCCGGACTTCATCCTCATCCCCGCCCTCGGGGAAGCAGGTCCAGTCGGCAAAGTCGCACAGCTCGCCGGCGGCGGCATGATACTGATGGACTTTCAGCTGCAGTTCTTCCAGCCTGCCGGCGGCCATCAGTTTCTCACGGAAGTTATTGACGTCTTCAGCCAGGGTCCGGAAGTAGGGCAGCCACCAGCTGTTTTCATCGTCCTCTGCCAGGTTTTCCGTATAGTCCAGTACGCCCTTGAGGGTGTAGTTGCACTCCTCTTCGGGGATGGCGGTCTCCAGATTTTCAAAGAAGATCTTTCTCGTCAGGAAGTCGTACAGTTCCTCAGTGCTCTTCAGCTGCAGCACCTGATCCTTTCTAACAGAGGCCAGCGCCAGACAGCCGCCCGGGTTGAACTGGCCGACCGGATTGACGGTCAGGCAGATGGGCTGCTGGGCGGTTCCCCAGACTTCGACCTTCACATGATCGGCCAGGCCGATGCCGGTTTCAAACATGTTGCTCATGGTTTCTCCCTTCAGGAAGGCTGGCCTTCCACGCAGTTGCAGCCATCGATGATGAACTGCCTGACTTCCTCGTCGGTATCGAAGACGCCGATGTACATCAGATTGCCCATGGTGTTGGACAGGGCATCAGGCACCCGGTCGAAGATCCGGATGTGGTCGCGGTATTTTTCCATGTACTGATCATGGTTCAGCACGTAATTGCGGTTGTCGCGGCGGCCGATGAAGATGCAGTTATGCCTGTTGCCCTGACCCTTGTCAGTTTCGTCGTAGGCGATCATGTCAGCCCATATCTCGTAGATATCGGTCTCGTTGGCATAATTCATCATCGTCGGTGAAATGCCGCCTGAGGGCCTCATATTGACTTCCAGAGCGACGAAGTCGCCCTTGTTGCCGATGTGCTGGTCACGGTCCAGGCAGAAGTACTCAAAGTGGCACATCCGGCTCTTGACGCCGAAGGCCTTCAGGGTAGCCTTGCCCATTTCCACCAGCTTTTCAGGCACGTGCGAACGGATGTAGAAGACGCAGGTGTCCTCGTTGTTGACGATGTCCATCAGGCTGTTGGGGGTGACATTACCGGTATAGAAGATGACTTCGCCCCTGGAATTGGTAATGGAATCGAAGGTCACCACTTCGCCATAGATGTACTCTTCCATGATGTAGGGTTCGCTGACGCCCGTAGCCAGGAAGTTTTGGAGATCCTCATCGCTTTTCAGCCGGTAGGTATGGGCGGCGCCCACGCCGTTGTCCGGCTTGACGATGACCGGATAGCCGACTTCGTCGATGAACTTGCGGCAGTTGGCGTAGTTGTCCACCAGATGATAGCGCGCTACCGGCACGCCGGCCTTGGCGTAGTTCTTCTTCATCTTGCTCTTGAACTTGACCACCGGCATGTCCTTTTCCTGGAAGCCGGAGGTGATGTGGAAGGCCGTGCGCAATCTGGCGTCGCGTTCCAGCCAGTATTCGTTGTTGGTCTCCAGCCAGTCGATCGGGCCGTACTTGAAGATGAAGAAGGCTACGGCGCGGTAGACCTCGTCGTAGTTCTCCAGCGAGGAGACCTTGTAGTATTCGTGCATGGAATCCTTCAGTTCCGGGGTCAGCTGGTCATAGGGAGCGTCGCCGATGCCCAGAACCCGCAGGCCGTTGTCCTTCAGCTTGCGGCAGAAATTCCAGTGATTGTCGGGGAAGTTAGGTGATAAGTAGATGAAATTCTTCATGTTCGTTCCTCTTTTCTAATCGTCAGCCAGCAGATACGGCAGGAAGTAGGCCGCCTGCCGGTGCCACCATGGCCAGTCGTGGTTTACGTCATCGCCCCAGAAGTCAAACCAGATGTTGATGCCCAGCCGTTCGAAGTTGGCCTTCATGATCTCATTGCTCCAGGGTTCCTCCCAGGCTCCCCGGCCGCAGCAGACGATGCCCCTGTGCTGGTTGTACTTGGCGATGAAGGGGTGGTCCGGCTGCATGTTCTGAATGTAGTCAGTCGGAGAGTTCCTGTAGACGACTTCGTCCATGTAGTCTCCCAGGAAGAAGCTGGCGTTGTAGACCCCGGAAAGGGCCAGACAGCCGTCGAAGAGGTCGGGGAAGCGCAGAAACAGGTTCAGCGTATGGGTCGCTCCCATGGAGCAGCCGAAGGGCTTGATGCCCGGATAGCCGTCCCAGCCGTTCTTCTCATTGGTGTACTGACGGATGAAGGGAACGGCTTCCCTGGTGATGTAGTCGATCCACTGCTCGTGTCTTCTGATGCGCCAGTAGGGATCGCCGTTTCTGTCGCTCCAGCTCTCCCGGTCCAGGGAATCGATCGCGAAGACCATGCACTGGCCGCTTTCGATCCAGGGACTGAAGGTCTGGTCCATGCCGAAGCCCTCAAAGTCGAAGAAGCGGCCGTCCTGGCAGGGGATGAACATGATCGGCTTGCCGTGATGGCCGTATACCTTCATTTCCATTTCCCGGCCGACGTTTTCACTGTACCACTTGGTGTAGAATGTCTCCATTATTCTTCCTCTCCCTTCAGATCGTAAAAAAGCACATCCATGAAGAAGGGGATCTGTCTTTCCCAGGATGCCTCGGAATGGAAGCCGCCGGGAACGATGCGGCTTTCCAGCAGCACGCCCTTTCTGACCAGCAGTCCGCAGGTGTGGGAGAAGATGCCCTTCAGATGGTCATATCTGAGTTCCTTTTCCCCGTAGTCCATGTACATCACCGTACCCTTGCGGATCAGGGAATTTTCGATCAGATGATAATAATCGTTATAGCCGAAGATCAGCGCCGGTGACAGCGAGGCGCCGCGGCTGAAGTACTTGTTGTATTTAGTCAGGGCGTAAATGGTCATCAGGCCGCCCATCGAACTGCCGGCAATGAAGGTGTGATTACGGTCCGGCAGAGTCGGGTAGCGTTCATCGATGATGGGCTTGAGCGTTTTGACGAACCAGTCCATGGTGATCCTGCCTCTTCCCTTTATGAAGCCCCAGTGCGGATCGTCAAAGTCGAAGGGGCTGTATTCGGACAGCCGGCCGCCGCACTCTTCTTCTTCACTGTGATGATTGCACTCAACACCGACCACGATCAAAGGCTTTCTGGTCTTATCCAGATATTCCTTCAGGCCCCAGCTTTTGCCAAAGGAGGCTTCGGAATCATAGAAAAGATTGTGTCCGTCAAACATGTAGAGAACCGGATACCTCTGCTGAGGGTTTTTGCGATAGGCGTTGGGAACGTAGACATAGACCTTGCGCTCCTCTTCGCCGGTGAGCTGCGGTATGGTTACAGGCCAGATATCGATCATTTCCGGCTTCTCCTTCCTGTTGGTTTTTTGTATTTTAGCACAGTATGAAAGTCAATTCAACGGAGGAGAAAAAAGCGCGAAAAAAGGGCTCTGTTAAATAAAACGTGGGTTGGAAAAATAACCAACCACGTTTTAGTTAAGAGATTTGATAGGGTTGGCATAATAAAAGAGCCCTCGTTTATACTTGAATTGAAGTCACGAGTATAAGGAGGACCAAATGAATTTTAACACAATACTTTATCGTCTGGGCATAGACCCAGACAATTTCGTAAACGCTGATAACGAGCCAATCAAAACAGCTGGCGGATTCATCTATGAAGTTATTCAAAAGGCGGATGATCGCACCTGTATTAACTGCGGTAGCCACAACACTATAATTCATGACCACGATTATGTCGAGATCAACTGTTCTGAAACAGATCAGATAAAAGACATCATCAGGATAAAGAAGGTGCGATTCAAATGTAAGAAATGTGGAAAGACCTTTACTCCTCCCATAAAGGGGATAGAGCCTTATTCAAAGACTTCCTCTCAGACTATACAGATGATCATCAACGATTTTACCAAGCTTCTTACATTCTCCCAGATAGCCGAAAGATACGGCATGACAACAGTACGGATAATACAGTTGTTTGATGAGAAGATAAGGTATGTTCCAAGAAGGCCATTCCCTGATATCCTGTGCATCGATGAGATCAGATTCTCCGAGGAATACAACCAGAACTACTGCTGCGTCCTGTATGACTTCAGAAACAGAGAGATAGTAGACATCATAAGAAACAGGCAGATGCCCTATCTGAAGGAGTATTTTGAGGCCGTTCCTGAGCAGGAAAGGGCGAAAGTGCGCTATTTCATATCAGATATGTATGATGGATACGCCACCGTATGCCGCAGATACTTCAAGAACGCCACTCACATCATCGATCTCTTTCACGTCATAACTCAGCTCACCAGAGCTGTTAACAGTA
>JAGAFL010000065.1:0-14233 GCA_017612595.1 Erysipelotrichaceae bacterium
AAGACGTTGATCTGAGGGGTGCCGAGGAACTTGGCCACAAAGAGGTTGACGGGATCGTCATAAACATCCTGCGGCTTGCCGACCTGGTTGATGATGCCGTCCTTCATGACGATGATCAGATCGGAGATGCTCATGGCTTCTTCCTGGTCATGGGTCACGAAGATCGTGGTGATGGCCGTCTCCTTCTGGATCCGGCGGATCTCCTCACGGGTCTGCAAGCGCAGTCTGGCATCCAGGTTGGACAGCGGTTCATCGAGAAGCAGGACCTTCGGTCTTTTGACGACGGCCCGGGCGATGGCCACGCGCTGCTGCTGGCCGCCGGACATTTCGCTGGGCTTGCGGTCCATCAGGTTTTCGATCTGGACCAGCCGGGCGGCTTCTTCCGCCTTCGCGTTCATTTCCTCCCGGCTCATCCGGTTTTCTCCCTTAAGGTTTTCCAGCGGGAAGACGATGTTCTGGCGGACGGTCAGATGGGGATAAAGGGCGTAGTTCTGGAAGACCATGCCCACTCCCCGGCTCTCCGGTGACAGCTTGGTGACGTCATCGTCGCCGAAAAAGATCTGGCCGCTGGTAGGCTCCAGAAGTCCGGAAATGAGATTGAGTGCCGTACTCTTGCCGCAGCCGGAAGGACCCAGCAGACCTACCAGATAGCCGTCCGGGATCTCAATGTCAAAATCATTGACGGCGATGACATCCGCCTTGCCCTTGGTCCGGTTGGGGAATACCTTAGTCAGATTCTTCAGTATTATTTTCATAAGCCTGTACCTCTACATGCATTTATCTATTTCAATTATAATTTCCCGGTGGCTGATTAACAAGTTGACTGCCGTCGGCGCCAAAGGAAAGACGGAAAGACTGCTTGGTCTTTCCGTCTGCTTTCTTTCATACGACTTCAATGTCTCTGATGGACACCTCATTGCCGGTAACCAGATAGGTCCTGGTGCTCTGGCAGTACGGACAGATCCGGCCGCCGGGAGCGGTATCGTACAGCCTGCGGCAGTCTTCGCAGAACGAAGTTGCCTTCAGGGTGACGATTTCCAGCTGGCAGTCCTTCATGTAGCTGCTCTTGTTGAGGCAGGCCCATTTCCAGCATTCCTGCAGATAATGGGGAATGACGCCGGAGACCTCGCCGATCTCCAGGGTGACCTTCCTTACCTGTGTTACCTTGTTTTCTTCCGCCACCTCGTCAACCTGACGGATGATGTGGAAGACGATTCCCAGTTCATGCATCTCTAGTCATCCATCAGACTGCTGATGTCCACGGCGTTGCCGGTATGCTTGTGCATCTTGCGGAACTCCCTGGTGCTCTTGAGATACTCGCGGCGCTTTCTGGCCATCATGCGGGCTTCTTCCGAGCCGCTGTGCAGCAGCATCTTGATGGCTCTGGGGGCCGCGTAGGCCATCAGGCCGGTGATCTTGTCTTCGGCAAAGCGCATCGTCGAGGCCTTCGGATGGTCTCTGACCAGATGGATGGCGTCAAACTGGCACCTTGTCGTGCACAGACCGCAGCCGATGCACTTGTTGGGGTCGATGATGGTGGCCCCGCAGCTCAGACAGCGGCCGGTCTCAATGCGCACCTGCTCCTCGGTGAAGATGCCTCTTGGATCCGCAAAGCTGTGGCTGTAGTCTCTGGAGGTATCGACGAAGGGTTCCTGGCGGGCCGCTTTATCGTAGCTGTCGATGGCGATGTTGGTCTTGTCCAGCTGCTTGAAGTATCTTCTGTCTCTGCCCAGCGTCTGGCTGACGTTATTCTTCGAAACATGTATGGCCAGCGATTCCGCGGCCTCGTGGCCCTGACCGATGGCGTCAATGACGAACTTCGGGCCGGTGTAGACGTCGCCGCCGAAGAAGATGTCCTCGTCAGCGCTCTGATAGGTGAACTTGTCAGCCACCGGGTAATTGCCATGCCAGAAGGTGACCTTGGTGCCTTCCAGCAGGCTGCCCCATTCAATGGCCTGGCCAATCGCGAAGACGATCCGGTCAGCCGGAACGGTGATGGTCTCATTTTCATCATACTGCGGGTTGAATCGGCCCTCAGCATCGGTAGTGGACAGGCATTTCTTGAAGACGATGGCGCTGACGTGGCCCTTCTCGTCGACCAGAACTTCCTTGGGACCCCAGCCGCAGTTGATCCTGACTTCCTCTTCCTCAGCTTCGGCTATCTCCTGCCCGGAGGCCGGCATGGTCTCTCTCGATTCCAGGCAGTACATGGAAACGCTGTCGGGACCGAAGCGGTGCGCGGTACGGGCGCAGTCGATGGCCACGTTGCCGCCGCCGACCACCACGACGTCGCCGGTGATCTTCTGATTCGGCTTGCTCAAAGCTTCCTTGAGGAATCTGACGGCAATGTCGGTGCCTTCCGCCGTTTCGTTGGCAATGCCCGGCAGTCTGCCGCCCTGGCAGCCGATGGCGATGTAGAAGGCCTCATAGCCCTGCTCCTTCAGCTGGGCAATGGTAATGTCCTTGCCGACTTCCACGTTGCATCTGATCTCCACACCCAGCTGTCTGATGATGTCGATCTCGGCGTCGATGACGTCCTTGGCCAGCTTGTAGGCCGGAATGCCGTAAGTCATCATGCCGCCGGGCTTGGCGTTCTTCTCAAAGACGGTCGGGTTGTAGCCCATACTCGCCAGATAGTAGGCGCAGCTCAGGCCGGCCGGGCCGGCGCCGATGATGGCGATCTTCTGATCCCAGCTGCCATGCAGGTTATTGACTACCTTTTCCGGTATGTATCTTGTCTCAGCGTGCAGATCCCGTTCAGCCAGGAACTTCTTGACTTCGTCAATGGAGACGGGGCGGTCAATGGTTCCCCTGGTGCAGGCATCCTCGCATCTCTTGTTGCAGACCCGTCCGCAGATGGCCGGGAAGGGGTTTTCTCTCTTGATCAGGGCCAGGGCTTCGTCATACTTGCCCTCATGAGCCTTCTTGAGGTAGCCCTGAACCGGCACGTGGGCCGGGCAGGCTGCCTTGCATGGTGAAGTGCCGGTCTTGTGGGTATTCACCCGGGCGGTGTCGCGGTAGTTCTCATCCCAGGCATACTTGCCCCATCTGATGCGGTCGGGCAGTACCGCCTTGGGATATTCGATCTGGGTGCCGTCCTTGGCGCAGAGCTTCTGGCCGAGCTTGACGGCGCCGGCCGGGCAGACTTCCACGCACATGCCGCAGGCGACGCACTTTTCCTTGTCCACGTTGGCCGTATAGGCGCTGCGGGAGAGGTTGGGGGTATTGAACAGCAGCGAAGTGCGCAGGGCGTTGCAGATCTTGACATTGCAGTTGCAGATGTCGAAGATGTGGTTTTCGCCGTCGATGTTGGTGATCTGGTGAACGTAGCCGTTCATTTCCGCCTTCTTCAGGATCTCCAGGGCCTCTTCCTTGCTGATGTAGTGGGCTCTGCCGGTTTCAACCGTGTAGTCGGCCATGTCGCCCAGCTGGATGCACCAGTCATCGGCATCATCGGTACAGCCTTCGCCCAGAACCGCTCTGGACTGACGGCAGGAACAGATGCCGGCGGAAATGTGGCCGTCATACTTGTTGAGCCAGTAGGAGATCTTCTCCAGCTTGATGGCCTCATTGTTCATGCTGACTTCCTTTTCGACCGGAATGACATGCATGCCGATGCCGTCGCCGCCCTCAGGAACCATCGAGGTTATCTTTTCCAGCGGCAGGAAGGTCATCCTTTCAAAGAAGGAAGTGACTGCCGGGTTTCTGGCAATGCGGTCTCTGGAGGAGTTGAACAGCTCGGCGCTGCCGGGCACGAAGTAGGAAAGGCGGTATCTCTTCTCCCTGACAGCGTCCTTGATCGGCCCGTTGTCGTCATAGTGATCGCCGTAGTCGTACTCGACGATGCCGTGGACGCACATCAGATCAACGGTCTGCTTGAACTGCAGGGGATCAAACTGATCCTTGAACATCTCGTAGAGCTGCTCATAGGTATACCATTTGCGCTGCTTCATCTTCAGCAGGATGTCTACTTCATCCTCGTTGAGCACTTCCCTTAAGCCCCAGTATTCCGCATCGGTACTCTTGACGCCCAGGATCTTGTGCTCGGCGTTGTCCGTGATCTTCCGGGCCAGCTTGGCGTATTTCTTCTTGAAGTCCAATTCTCCTTCGTACTTGGAGACGGTTTCCTTATTGTCCTTGTAGATTTCCGGCATATTATTATCCTCTTATCTTTCTTTCCATAAGCTGATCTGCTCCCTCAGCCAGTCAGCAACCTTTTCTATGTTTTCGCCCGTCTTGGCGCAGATGGGAATGATGACCGCCCTGTCATTACGCATCAGAACGTTGTCGCGGCATCTTTCCATGCTGAAGTCAAAGTAAGGCATTACGTCGATCTTGTTGACGATCACCAGGTCGCAGACCTGAAACATCAGCGGATACTTAAGCGGCTTGTCATCGCCCTCGGGGACCGAGAGGATCATGGCATTCTTGCTGGCGCCGGTATCGAATTCCGCCGGGCAGACCAGATTGCCGACATTTTCCAGGATGATCAGATCAAGATCATCAAGGTCCCCCAGTCCTTCCAGACCCTGGGTGGTCATCTCGGCATCCAGGTGGCACATGCCGCCGGTATGCAGCTGAATGGCTTCTACGCCGGTGGTCTCGGCGATGGTGCGGGCATCGACATCGGAATCAATGTCGGCGTCCATGACCGCGATGCGGTACTCGTTTTTCAGCAGATTGATCAGTCCGGTCAGCGTGGTAGTCTTGCCGGAACCCGGTGCTGACATCAGATTCAGCAGAAAGACACCCTTTTCCTTCAGTTTCGCTCTCAGAGCATCGGCATCCAGTTCATTGGCCGCAAAGACGCTCTTCTTGATTTCGATTATCCTTACTTCATCGTTCATAAGTACTCCACTTGGCCTCTGAGGCCATACTTACCCAATATACATTTCCATTATACACAATAACCATTTGCGTTGGTGAAAGGCACTAATTAAAACAGCGCAATAATTCACGAAACGTCCTTTCGCACAAAAAAGACCTTCTTGCGAAGGTCTGCCGATCATCATGGTGGAGATGGAGGGACTTGAACCCTCACGTCCTTGCGGACAACGGATTTTAAGTCCGTTGCGTCTGCCGATTCCGCCACATCTCCGTTTGGAGGTTCCAACCAGAATTGAACTGGTGATCATTGAGTTGCAGTCAATTGCCTTACCGCTTGGCTATGGAACCAGATAACCAGGATAACCAGCGCTATTATTTTACAATAGCGATAGGTCAATTGCAACAACTTTTCCAAATTGAAGCAGGCTAAGTCCATACGATTTTTCCCCCTTTTTCCGTCAAGAAGGTACCTTACTTGCAGATTGAGCCAAATAATGTACAATATACTTATGAAGAAGGAAAAGAACAGGAAATCCAGCAGTAAGAAGCTGCGCCGGTACACCCTTACCGCCACCACGGCAGCCTCACTTCTGGTAAGCAACACTTACGATTCCGTCAACGACATCCTCAAGAAGGAGGAGACCAGGGATCCGGTCATTGAGAAGTATGCCGAAACACGCGCCAATCCGACGCTCAAGCAGAGAGTCAGAACGCTGTTTGACAGACTGCCCTTTGCCGTGCGCTTACTGGTCATCACGCCTCTGTATCTGATCGGCTGGCTGCTGATGCTGGTGATCAGTCCGCTGTGGGATTCGCTTTTAAGCGGCATCCTGGCCAAGGTGGGCTTCTGGGCGGTCATTCTGCTCATCTCCCTGGTCATTCTGGCCGTAATGAAGATGATCTTAATGCCGGATGTTCCCTTTAAGGAGTTCTTCAGCAGGAAGAACATCATCATCCTCGTCTCTTCCATTACCGCCGTCGCTCTTCTTGACGAGCTGCTGAGCCGGACTTCTCCCGGTTACGTACGCATCGGACCGATGATCCGCTACGGCTCCGTGCTGCTCATCATCACCATCTTCATTTCCGTCTTCTACCGTCACCATCAGAAAAAGACCGTGACCGTCGGAAACGGCGATCTGCAGTTCTCGGTAACGAATTAACTGCCGGTCAGATCATCAGACAAACGAAAACCTGCCATCAGCTGGATGGCAGGTTTTTTTCCGTTTCTGACGGTTACTGAAGGGCGTTATCCAGGAAAGCCTTCAGCTGATCCCTGGCGGCATAGCCGATCAGCCGGTCAAACAGCTGGCCATCCTTGAGGATAACCAGATTGGGGATGCTGGCGACGCCGAAGCGGCGGGCCAGATCCGGATCGTTATCGACATCGACCTTGCAGATCTTAGCCTTTCCGGCATATTCCGGAGCCAGCTGCTCCAGAACCGGGGCGATCATCTTGCACGGTCCGCACCAGGTCGCAAAGAAGTCGACCAGAACGGTTCCTTCTCTGACGGCTTCGTCAAAGTTTCCGGTATTGATAATTTCCACTTTTGCTTCCTCCTTCGGCAGTAATGAGGCAGCGGCTTCGTCAACGATGATGGTGACATCCGGATGCTGCTGAAGCACGGAAGCCGGGACTTCTTCGGTAACCGGACCGCAGATGGTCTTATAGATGGCATCGGCCTTGTGAGCGCTGGTCGCTACCAGAACGATCTTCTTGGCGGCCATGACATTGCTGATGCCCATGGTGATGGCCTGAGTGGGCACCTTGGTGATGTCATCATCGAAGAAGCGGGCATTGTCCCTGATGGTCGATTCCTTCAGATCAACGATGTGAGTCACGGAATCAAACGGGGTATGAGGTTCGTTGAAGCCGATGTGGCCGTTGGAGCCGATGCCCAGAACCTGAACATCCACCTGAGCCTGGACCAGAGCCGCATTATAATCATCGCAGTTCTTCTGCAGGTCATCGCCCTGACTGGAAGGAAGGTGAACGTTCTCTTCCCGGATGTCAATGTGATCGAACAGATTGCGGTGCATGAAGGAATAGTAGGATTCCGGATGATGAATGTCCAGTCCGACATACTCATCGAGGTTATAGGACTTCACGTTTACATAGGAAGTGCCGTTTTCCTGATGATCCCTGATCATCCGCTGATACAGGCCGATCGGTGAAGAACCGGTGGCCAGACCCAGCGTGCAGTCCGGTTTGTTTTTTACGACATCGAGAACGATCTGAGCTGCCTTGTCAGATACTTCATCATAATCCTTACAGACGATTAACTTGATCATTTTACCTGCTCCTTTCCGCCGACGTAGCACTGCACGACATTGTACTGCTCATCCAATACTACCATGTCGGCATCGTATCCGGCTACGATTCTGCCCTTATGATCATCAATACCCAGCACCCTGGCCGGGTTTAACGTACAGCTGTTGATGGCTGACGCCACCGGCACCAGCGCCTTCTCGATCAGCACCTGCAGACCTCTGTTGATCTTCAGGGTCGATCCGGCCAGCGTGGTGGTTCCGGTCAGCACGGCCGTGCCCTCCGGTGTCAGCGTTATGTCGGCGCCGCCGGAGGTATACTGTCCCTGCGGCAGGCCCTTGCATCTCAGGGAGTCGGAGATCATGACCGCATGGTCCGCTCCCTTGATGGTGAAGAAGTTGTTCAGCGCATCCGGACAGCTGTGATAGCCGTCGCAGATGATCTCGCCGTAAATGTCCCTGATCCTGAAGGCCCCGCCTACCAGACCGAGCTGGCGGTGGTTATACGGGGTCATGCCGTTATAGACGTGCGTCATGGTCATGGCGCCGTTGGCCGCTCCCAGTACTGCCTGATCATAGGTGGCGGCGGAGTGTCCCATTGAACAGACCACGCCGTGAGATGACAGATATCTGATCATGGCCAGATCCCGGTCATGCTCCGGGGCAATGGTGATGTACCTGATGTTGCCATCGGCAGCTTTCTGATAGCGTTTGAACTGTTCCAGATCGGCATCCAGGATGAATTCGGGAGGCTGAGCGCCCTTGTACTTCATGTCCAGATAGGGACCTTCGAAGTGAATGCCCAGGATGTTGGCGCCCTGATAGCCTTCCTTCATGACTTCGGCCACGTTTCTGACTGCCCTGGTCAGTACTTCCTCTGACTGGGTAATGGTCGTAGGCAGGAAGGAGGTTACGCCTTCATCGGCCGGCAGACGGCTGGCCCACTCTCTCAGGCCCTCCGGCTCTCCGTCATTGGTGTCAAAGCCATAGGCGCCATGGGTATGGACATCGATGAATCCCGGCAGCAGCCGCTGGCTGCCGTAGTCGCAGTCCGCCTGTTTCTGACCGTAAGGCCACACGGCCGCAATTTTCCCGTCTGCGATCTCGATCTGCAGGGGATGGAAGCCGTTAGCTGTCCAGACTCTTTCCGATTGAATGATCATCTATTTCACCTCACTGCTCGCTTCAGCGATCTTCTTTACTACTTCCGTCATCACCTTCATGTCATCCACGCATACCAGTTCGTGGTTGCCGTGGAAGAACATGCCGCCGGTGCCGATGTTGGGAGTCGGCACGCCCATGAAGGACAGCTGGGAACCGTCGGTTCCGCCGCGGATGGGATCGAACTTGACTTCGTAGCCCAGATCCGTCAGGGCCTTGACGGCAATGTCGATGATGTACTCCTTTCCCTCAAAGCACTCTCTCATGTTGTGATAGGTTTCCTGCAGATCCAATTCGACGACCTGCCGGCCGTAGCTTTCGTTCATGTAGTCCCTGATCATCTCAAACTGCTTCATCTGCTTATGGAAGATCACGGCATCGTGGTTGCGGATGATGTAGCTGCTGGCAGCCTGCTGGCAGTCACCGGTAACGGCGAGAAGGTGGTTGAAGCCTTCCCGCTTTTCGGTGTTTTCCGGCCGGTCAAAGGCCGGCAGCATGTTATGGAAATCGATGGCCAGCTGGCAGGCGTTGATCATCTTGCCCTTGGCTGAGCCCGGGTGAATGGAATTACCGTGGAAGGTGATCTGGGCATGAGCGCCGTTGAAGCACTCGTAGGTGATCACGTCGACCGCGCCGCCGTCCAGCGTATAGGCATAGTCGACCTTGAACTGCGACAGGTCAATGTGATGAATGCCGGTGCCGGTCTCCTCGTCGGGAGTAAAGCACACCAGCACCTTTCCGTGCTTGATGGAGGGGTCGTCATGACATCTCTGCAGGTAGTCCATGATGATGGCGATACCCGCCTTGTCATCAGCGCCCAGCAGGGTCGTTCCGTCGGTGACCACGATGGTCTTGCCCTTCAGGGAGGCAATGTCGGGATAATCGGCAACGGTGGTGCGAATTCCTGAAGAAAGCTCAATGTCCCCGCCATCGTAGTTTTCGATCACTCTGGCCCTGATGCCGGTCCCCGAAGTGGCATCGGAGGTGTCCATGTGAGCCAGAAAGCCGATGGTCGGGCAGTCGTGGCCGACATTGGACTCCAGGGTACCGTAGACAAAGCACTGCTCATCTACCCGGGCATCAGTGATGCCCAGCTGCTTAAGTTCCCTGACCAGTTCTTTTGCCAGAAGAAATTCATCCGGATTGCTGGGACAGACATCGGCGTCCTCACTGGATGTTGTCGCGAAACCGACATAGGTTAAAAAGCGTTCAAGTATGTTCATGCTGTTTCTTCCTTCTATTATCATAATTATATCACCTAATGGCTTCCCCGCATGAAAAAGCCCCTGAATTTCTTCAGAGGCAATTGTCTGCTTGCTTACTTGATGATGGTTCCTTCGCTCGGGGCGCCGGAGGCATTGGACTCATCGGTATCGATGTGCATGGCCAGCGCGAACTTCTCGGAAACGCGGCAGACCACATCGCCGAACACCAGGGAACGGCCTTCGGTCTCAACCTTGACGGAGACGATCTGTCCGTTTTCCACGCCGTACTTCTCGGCATCTTCCGGATTGAAGTGGATGTGACGCTTGGCGGCGATGACGCCCTTTTCGATCTCGATGCTGCCGGCCGGACCGACTAAGGTGCAGCCGAAGGTACCTTCGATGTCGCCGGACTCTCTTACCAGAGCGCTCAGACCAAGCTGTCTGGCTTCGGTCAGGGAGATCTCGACCTGGTCAGCGTTTCTCACCGGTCCGAGAACGGAGCACTTCAGCTCGCCTCTGGGTCCCACGACGGTGACCTTTTCATTACTGGCGAACTGGCCCGGCTGTGACAGCATCTTCTTGACGGTCAGCTGGTAGCCTTCGCCGAACAGTTTTTCAACGTCTTCCTGAGTCAGGTGGACGTGTCTGGCACTGGTTTCTACTAAAATCTTCTCTTCACACATACTGTAATTACCTCGCTAAGATGATTATATTACTTATGCAGGCCTTTGACAATTTGGTTGTTTACAAAGACAGGGAAATATACTAAAATAATCTAGCACGGCGGTTGTGGTGAAGTTGGTTAACACTCTGGATTGTGGCTCCAGCATTCGCGAGTTCGAGTCTCGTCAATCGCCCCATTGCCCATACTGCCGCTAAGACGGCTTAAGCATACAGGTCAACGCAGTTGACTTTTTCTTTTGCGGCCATTCTGCTATACTGAAGACACTTACAGGAGACAGTAATTATGAAATATCTGATCGCGACCGACCTTCACGGCAGTGCCTACTATACCGAACTGATCCTCAGCTGGTTTGAGAAAATGAAATGTGACCGGCTGATCCTTCTGGGCGACATCCTCTATCACGGCCCCCGCAATCCGGTTCCCTGCGGCCATGATCCGAAGAAGTGCTTTCAGCTGCTGAATCAGTACGCTGACCGGATCATCTGCGTAAGAGGCAACTGCGACGCCGCCATCGATGACATGGTGCTTGATTTTCCGATCCTGGCTCCCTACTTCATCATGGAAGTTAACGGCAAGCTGGTCTTCTTCACCCACGGCGACGTCTTCAACTCCGAAAACCTGCCGATGAAGGACATCATCCTGGTTCACGGCCACACCCACGTGCAGCGCTGTGAAGTCCACGAGGATCACGTCTATCTCAACCCCGGTTCCATTGCCGTTCCCAAGCCGGATAACTACCACGGCTTCATGACCCTTGAGGACGGCGTCTTCACCTGGTACGATGAAGACGGAACGGTCAAAAATGAATATCGGATCTGATGACAGCCCGGCGCCGCCGGGTTTTCTTTCGGGCAAAGAAAAACGGGCTCTGGTGAACCCGTCTGTCTTCGATTACTTACGTAAGCCTAAGCGCTCAAGCAGTGAACGGTATCTGTCAACGTCTTCGTTGCGCAGGTAGTTCAGCATGCTCCTTCTTCTGCCGATCATCTTCATCAGGCCGCGGTATGAATGGAAGTCATGCTTGTGCTCCTTCATGTGGACGGTCAGATTCTTGATGTTGGCGGTCAGTAAGGCGATCTGTACTTCCGGTGAACCGGTGTCGCCTTCCTTGACGGCGAAATCCTTCAGGATCTGAGCTTTCTGTTCCTTTGTAATCATGTCTTTTCCTCTTTCTTTCTGTCCTTGCCAACTGAGTAGACCGTCGGAAATTCGGTCAACCAAGTATGCAAGCCTTATTATATTAGCATCATTAATCCATGAAATCAACTAAAATGTCGTTCAGAACAAACAATCCCTTTTCCGTTACCCGCAGATAGCCGTCGACGATCTCCAGTAAGCCCCTGGAGACGTTTTTTTCGATGGCATCGTGATACAGCGCCAGTAAGCCGGTCTCAAACCGATAGTCGTATTCCCTGATGTTGATGCCCTGCAGCAGCCGCAGATTCATCATCACCGCTTCAAAGCGCTGATCCTTCTGGCTGAGCCTGTATTCCGTCTTGCGGTAGTGGTCCTGAATGTAGTCCAGGAAGTTGCGGGTATTGTCATAACGGACGTTGCCCACCTTGCCGCTGGCTCCCAGACCCACGCCCAGGTAGTCCTCATAACGCCAGTAAAGCATGTTGTGCACTGACTGGTGAGTGGTCAGGGCGAAGTTGCTGACTTCGTACTGGCGGAAGCTGTGGCTGTTGAGGAAATCGATGATGGCCTGATACATCAGGAAATCGGTCTCATCGTCGACCGGCTGGTAGCCGGCCATGCCGAAGGGCGTCTGGGGATGGACCTCCAGGTCGTAGATGGAGATGTGCGTGATGTTCATCCTGACCGCCTTCTCCAGATCCCTCAGCACCTCGGAAACCGTCTGGTTGTGAAAGCCGTACATCAGGTCAATGGAGCGGTTGTCGATTCCCACTCTGTCCAGAGCCCGGAAGGTAGTATGCACGTCGATGTTGTGATGGGTGCGTCCCATGTGCGCCAATAGCTGCTCCTCAAAAGACTGAATGCCCACTGACACCCGGTTGACGCCGTATTTCTTTATCAGTTCCGCCTTTTCCAGATCAAAGGTTTCGGGATTGATCTCGATGGTGTATTCCTGTTCCACCCGGAAGCGGCTGAGCATCTTCAGCAGACCTTCCAGCTGATCAGCCGGCAGCGCCGTCGGGGTGCCCCCGCCGATGTAAATGCTCTGAAAGCTGTCCTGACTTATCGAGTCCAGCTCCTTCTGAAGATGATAAAGATAGCGCTCGGCCAGCACCTTTTCATAACGGCATTTCGCAAAGTCGCAATATCCGCAGATATGGCGGCAGAAAGGTATATGTACGTACAGTCCCTTAATCATCTTTTTCCGGATACCTTTTGTTAACGTCAGCAATCTTTTCCCTGATCAGCTGCTCAACGTCCCAGCCCTTGTCAATGGCAATGGAGAGGGCGTACATCAGCACATCCGCCAGTTCGCTGCGGACTTCTTCTTCCTTATAGTTTTCCTCATCCCACTGGATGGTCTCCAGAAGCTCGGCGGCTTCCACGGAAACCGACTTGATGAGGATCGGCAGGGTGTCGGTCTTATCCCAGCCGGCGCGTACGCGCATGTCCTGGATGATCTGCAGTATTCTGTCCATTACTTGATCTCCTCATCCATGCTCAGCAGCGCCATGAAGGCTTCCTGCGGTATCTCGACCTCACCGACGGCCTTCATCCGCTTCTTGCCTTCCTTCTGCTTTTCCAGCAGCTTCTTCTTGCGGGAGACGTCGCCGCCATAGCACTTGGCCAGCACGTTCTTACGGTAGGCCTTGATGTTGGTGCGGGCGATGACCTTGCCGCCCACTGAAGCCTGAACCGGGATCTCAAACATCTGTTTGGGGATGATGTCCTTCAGCCGGCGGGTGATGTTACTGCCGCGCTGATAGGCAAAGGAAGTATGAACGATGCTCGCCAGGGCATCGATGACTTCGCCGTTGATCAGGATGTCCATCCGGGCCAGGGATGATGAACGGTATTCGATCAGCTCATAGTCCAGGGAAGCGTAGCCCTTGGTGCAGGACTTCATCTTGTCGAAGAAGTCAAAGACGATCTCCGCCAGCGGCAGTTCATAGATGATCTGCACGCGGTTTTCGTCCATGTAGACGATGTCCTTATAGGTACCGCGCTTGTTCTGGCACAGTTCCATGATCGGACCAATGTATTCCTGAGGCGCCATGATGGCGGCCTTGACGTAAGGCTCGGCAATGTATTCGATGTTCTGAACCGGCGGCAGCTTGGCCGGGTTGTCGCACTTGATGGTTTCCCCGCTGGTCAGCTTGACTTCGTAGACGACGCTGGGTGCCGTGGCAATGATGTTGAGGTTGTACTCTCTTTCCAGTCTTTCCTGTACGACGTCCATGTGCAGTAAGCCCAGAAAGCCGCAGCGGAAGCCGAAGCCCAGAGCCTGGGAAGTTTCCGCCTCAAACTGCAGGGAAGCGTCATTGAGCTGCAGTTTCTCCAAAGCATCGCGCAGATCGTTGTAGCGGGCGTTGTCAGTGGGATAGAAACCGCAGTAAACCATCGACTGCAGCTGCCGGTATCCGGGCAGCGGCTGAGCGGCCGGATCATTGACCAGGGTTATGGTATCGCCGACCCGGACATCCTTCACCGACTTGATGGAGGCAGCCAGCCAGCCGACCTCACCGGCCTGCAGGGAAGTACGGGAGACTTCCTTGGGCGTACGGATGCCCAGTTCGGTGACCTGATAATTCTGACCGTTGGCCATGAAGCGGATGCTGTCACCGACCCTGACGGTGCCTTCCTTGATGCGGATGAAGGCGATGACGCCGCGGTAGGAATCATAGTAGGAGTCGAAGATCAGGGCCTTCAGCGGCGCATCGGCATCGCCCTGCGGGCAGGGGATGTTATGGACAATGCTCTCCAGAACGGCATGAACGTTCTCGCCGGTCTTGGCCGAGATCAGGGGAGCGTCAGCGGCGCTTAAGCCGATGTCGTTTTCGATTTCTTCCCTGACGACGTCCGGCATGGCGCTGGGCAGATCGATCTTGTTGATGACCGGAACGACTTCCAGATTGTTGTCGATGGCCAGGTAGACATTAGCGATGGTCTGCGC
>JAGAFL010000066.1:0-7689 GCA_017612595.1 Erysipelotrichaceae bacterium
GATGCGGACATCCTCACCATTACGATGACTGACACTCTGCATGAATACGACATCCCGGTGATCAAGGTTGATGAAGACGGCGAGCCGGTAGCCGGTGCTAAATTACAGATCTTTGATGCTGAAGGTGAGAAAGTAGCCGAATGGACGACGACCACAGAGCCGAAGACCGTCAAGCTCACTGCCGGAAGCTATACTCTGCATGAAGAAACAGCTCCGACTGGCTATGATAAGGCTGAGGACATTGAGTTCACAGTGGACATGGAAGGCCATATCAATGGTGATGCGAACATCGTCACTATCACGATGACCGATACTCTGCATGAATACGACATACCGGTGATCAAGGTCGATGAAGACGGCGAGCCGGTAGAAAATGCCAAGTTACAGATCTTTGATGCCGAAGGTGAGAAACTTGCCGAATGGATAACTACCACCGAGCAAAAAGTCCTGAACCTCACTGCCGGAACCTATACTCTGCATGAGGAAACTGCGCCGACCGGTTACGACAAAGCCGAGGACATCGAGTTCACCGTAACCATGGAAGGCAAGATAAATGACGACGAGACGATCCTCGTCATCACGATGACTGATACTCTGCACGAATATGAGATCCCGCTGCTTAAGGTCGACAAGGACGGCGAGCCGGTCGTGGGTGCTAAGCTGCAGCTGCTGGACGGCGAGGGCGAGGTCATTGAAGAATGGACTTCAACCGCCGATCCGAAGATCGTCAAGCTGACAGCCGGCGATTACACCCTGCATGAAACTGAAGCTCCGCAGGGATACAAGGATGCTGAAGACGTTGATTTCACAGTCAACATGGACGGTACGATCAACGAAGGCAACCAGACCGTCAAGATCGTCACGATGACCGATCTCTTAAGAGATTACACGGTTGGATTCCTGAAGATCGATGAGGATGGCAATCCGGTCGAAGGTGCCAAGCTGCAGATCATGACGCTGGCAGGCGAAATGATCAGTGAGTTCACCTCAGAAACTGAAGTCACCTATCTGACCCTGAATCCGGGTGAATATGTACTGCATGAGGTAGAAGCCCCGGTCGGTTATGAGACCGCTGAAGACGTCTACTTCACCGTAGAAATGAACAGCGATGTTACCGTAGGCGGAGAAACCGTCAACGTCGTTAAGATGACCGATACCCTGACGCACTATGATGTACCGTTTGAGAAGGTCGATGAAGACGGCAATGCTCTGGCCGGCGCCGCTCTGCAGGTCTATACCGCAGACGGTGAACTGGTTGAAGAGTTTACCTCCAAGACGGAACCGACAACGCTGCAGCTGACTCCGGGTAATTACTACCTCCACGAGGCCGAGACACCGAATGACGAAGCGTACTTCTATGCTGAAGATGTCTACTTCACGGTAGCCATGGACGGCAAGGTCAGCGTCGACGGCAAGGCCGTACAGATCGTCAGCATGACCGATGACAAGATCTACAAGATGATTCTGTCCAAGAAGGTCATCAACGAAGATCCGGAGGCTGAGAAGTTCTTCAGCTTCACGATCAGGATAACCGGAAAGCCGAACAGTCAGTACACTGTTGACCTGAGCAAGGCCAGCACTGAAGTGGAAGGCCATGCCAACCCGACAGCGTTCGGTGCTGATGAGACCGGTGCAGTAGAAGTAACCGTCTATCTGCTGGACGGCGAAAGCATCACCATCACCGGCCTGGCGAAGGGCGCTGAATTCAGTGTCGAGGTAATCGAGAACGATGCTGAGAGTTACGACACCACGGTCAAGGACAATCTCTCCGGTAAGGAAAGCGACGGCAAGAACATGAGCACGACGCTGGAGAAGCTTACTGACAAGGGCCTGATCGTTGAGTTCACCAATAACTGGGAAGAGGTCCCGAATACCGGTGAACGCAGCAATCTGCAGGTCTACGGCTTCACCACTCTCTATGCCGTGCTGGCAATGGGCGCCTACTGGGCTCTGACCAGAAAGAGAGAAGACGAGGAAGAAAACTGATTCTTCTGTGTGAGAAAGCCCGTTGTTAACTGGGTGCACATAAGAAAAATCTTGAATCGAAAACCTGTTTGGAAATCGGTTTAAGGGTTGATAAGGATAAACGGAGTAATGATTTCGAGAATCGAAAGCGTTACTCCGTTTTCTGTTATGCCTGCATCCGTTAATTCATACATTGTTTTTATTCCATTTGTTGGTCATGATATAATTCAGTCAGTTGTTATGCCTGCGGGTAAAAAACTGAAGGCAAAGACAAGCAAACACATATGAGACATCATCCGAAACAAAAGGCAGGTGCCGGATAAACAAATCAACAGAAACTGATCGTTTCAGGAGGACAATATGAAAAAATTAGCTGAATTCTTGCTGGCATTATGTCTGCTAATGGGATGCTGTGCCTGCGCAGCAGATAACAACGGCGGCAGCATCGATGATCTGTCTCCCGCTGAGATCTCGGAACTGGCCATGAGCAATTTCATAAAGAAGCTTCAGGCCGGAAACTACGTGATCGGCGACCCGGCGACTTTGGTTACCAATGCGGTTTCGCCGGAGCAGGTGTATTTCGTTTACCCGCATGAAGGATATCCTACCGTCTATGCCTATATGACTCTTAAAGGCGAGACCTTCGCAACGACCATAGAAGGAAACGAGATGGGTGACATTGAATTCATATCCATGGATACCGCCATAGATTCAGTGGAAGGACTGGTTCCCAATAACTGGATCAGCATCACGGGCGGCAACCTCTTTGAACTCTTCTACAACAGCGTAGAGAAGCCTCTGGAGTTCACCTCCAACGATGAAAACGTCAAATATACGCTGTGCTGTCTGGGCGGATACGGACAGATCGCTCTGGAGCAGATGGAAGAAGTGCACATGACATTTGATTCTCATGATCCTGCGACCGTGCATTTTACCGCTGCCATCCCCGATTTCGGCACGTATTACTTCGACGATCTTGACCTTACCCTTAAGTTCGGTGAAGCAGAGGCTGAGCCCCACATAAAGGAATGGCTCAAGGCTCCTGCATATCCGACGGTAAGGACGGCCTGGAGCAGAGATGATGCCTCCGAAATGGATCTGGTGTTCATGAGAGGATACGGCAAAGATACTGTTCCGTTCCCGGAATTTGCCAGTTATGCCCTGATCTTCGATCCAAAGGCATATGATCAGTTCCTCGGAATACGTCTGACTGATGCTCACGCCACACAGCAGAATGTGGAAGAATATAAGTCCCTGCTGGTAAAAAGCGGCTACACGGGAGTTCAGGAAACACAGGACGACGGCAGCGTCATAACGGTCTACCGCAAACTGTTAAGAGAAAAATACCGCGCTTACGCGGAACTTTATCCCCACTACGACAACGGCTTCGTCATGGAAGGCATGATGTACTATGATGAACCGGCGTACGAAGGCATTGCCGCGATCAGCGATGTCCTGCAGCAGCATGGCTTCGCAGAGCTTGATCAGACCGATCTGTTTGAAGGCTGGAACGCGACCGATCAGTCGGCATCCAGGAACGAAGGCTTTGCCTATTTCTTCGACTATGATCTTTACATGCCCTTCATCCTCAGCTTCAGCGACAGGCAGGCCGCAGAAGCTTACTGGAACAATTACGGCAATAAACTTCTGAAGCTGGGGTTTGCGGAAGCGTTCGTGGCGGGCGAGAACGTCAGGGAGTTCAAGCTTTCGGACGGATCCAAGATCTTCAGATCCACTTTCAGCGACGATTCCGTTATCATTGAAGCCAAGAGTGAAAGAAAACTCAGTGCCGAAGAAGTCAATAAACTGGTAGCTAAATACGGTATCCCAACAGCGGAACTCAGCGGGAATGTCGGAGGCAGGGATCAGGCCGGATACCGCTATGAGATCACCGGCTTTACCGGACTGTTCGTGACCGCCACTCAGGAATTTGAAAGCAGCGCCAAGGCTGAAGAATTCCTGGATGCCTACGCAGCCAGACTGCAACAGGCCGGCTACGAAATGACCGATCCGCAGAAAGTGGCTTCTGTCAGGGTGTTCCTGTTCCTTAATGCCGAACAGGCCAAATACGTCGGCTTCGATTACTACCCGGGCGACAACGGAGCATCGGTACTGTTCGAGTTCTTCGCCGCCAATGCCGAAGACGAGAGCATGATGACAAAGGCGATCAGGCGCTGACAAAGACCTCGTCCCTGCAGTTGGGAACGGACAAAAAGCCTGCAGCTGCGTGAACTGATGAAATAAAACGGCATGATCTCAGGGTCATGCCGTTTTTTAAATGATAATTGAACTGTCTTATGAGGCGCAGCCTGGCTGGCGATCAGTAGATGGTCGGCAGTTCGTCTTCGATGCCGTAAAGAGCGCGGAATTCCCGGAGATCGGCGTCATTTCTGATCAGCATGACTTCCTGAAAACTCCTGGTCTGGATGTTCTGAAAGCCGGCGACCTTCTCGCCGGTGCAGATGCTGCAGCGGATGACCGGACGCACGGCGGCGTGATCATACGTCTTTCTTTCCTTTTTCTTTCCAAACAGCATGGCTGATCCAGCCTCTATTTGCCGGTTTCTTCCAGGATGATGTCGGCAATGTCAGTCTTGTGGACGATGTAGGAACCGTGGCCGGCCTTGGGAATGATGCGCAGCTTGGCATTGGGAATGCTGGCGGCAATCAGTTCGGTCTCCTGCTGCTTGATCACGTCCTTTTCTCCGGCAATGACGGTAGTGGGCACCTTGATCTGGGCCAGGGTATCAGTGGGAATGTGAGGCTCCTTCAGGATCATCTTCAGCTTTGAGTCCTTGGTGAAGAAGTAAAGCACCCTGACCAGAGCTTTCAGGGAACCCTTGACACCCTCCGGGGTAATGTTGGCGCCGCTGGTGATCAGTCTGCTGATCCGATCGGTCTTCAGAACGGAGAGCAGGCCGATGATGCCGCCGTCGGAGAAGCCGTAAAAGACGACGTCTTTCAGATCAAGAGCCTGAAGGAAGGCAACAATGTCGTCAACCATGTCGTCATAATGCAGTTCGGGCACCTTGGTGCTCTGGCCATGGTCGCGGGAATCCAGCAGATAGACCTGAAAGTGATCCTTCAGAACTTCGGCCGCTTCTGTGAAGATGGTGTGGTCTTCGCTGTTGCCATGGACCATCAGCAGGGGCTGTCCGCTGCCGCAGGTTTCATAGTATAACTGAATGTTGTTGATATCGATAAACATGTGATTCTCCTTTCGTGTTTATGAACAATTAAGATGAAGCAAG
Organism: Erysipelotrichaceae bacterium; assembly: GCA_017612595.1. Classification (GTDB taxonomy): domain Bacteria; phylum Bacillota_I; class Bacilli_A; order Erysipelotrichales; family Erysipelotrichaceae; genus UBA1783. Next base: position 5,216 of record JAGAFL010000066.1, read on the forward strand.
GCATTACAGCCGCCGGAACAGATCGCGGTTGGTAATGCCGTTGGCTCTGGCCATCCGCTTCCAGCCGCTGTTGGCAATGGCCATGTACAGCCAGCGGGGGAAGCCGTCAGTACCGGCATAGATGTCTTCGGTATCCCGGTGAGCATTGATTGCTTCGGCGAGGCGGCTGAGGCCCTTGCCGACGGGGGCTAACGGCCAGTTTTCCGGCTTACGGAATTCCAGCAGACCGCCCACCAGTTCCCCGGCACCGACCGCCAGAGCGCCGCCGTAACGGAAACCCATTTCCGCGCACCACTGTCTGACCGCTTCCAGGAGGTTTGCCAGCTGCCGGGGTTCGAACAGCCCCATGTTGGCCAGCACGTAGACGCGTTTGGGCGCGCCTTCATATTTCTCCTGCATTCTTTCCATCAGTCTGATCAGCTGAGAGGGCAGGCCGTCCACGTACAGCGGCGTACACAGTACCAGCGTACCGGCATCCCGCAGTGAGTTGATCAGACCATCAAGATCATTCAGGTGTCTGACCAGGTTTACGGTCTCGGTTTCGCCGTTCAGCTTTTCCCTGAGCACTTCAGCCAGCTTGGCGGAATTGCCCTTGGCAAAGCGCATGCTGGCGTTGAGCAGCACGGTTTTCTCCCCGGGATACTCTGAGTCCGTTATTTCCGGTTTGGGCAGAGACTCTCCCTTTCGGAAGACTACTTTCCGGACATGGGTGCGCATGTTGGTGCAGACCGCCCGGACATACCGCTCAGCAGCGGCTTTCTGCTCATCATTCAGATCCTGACCGTAGAAGATAAAGGTAATTGGCTTGTCTTCATCGTAGCGTTTCTTATGATGGGTCTCGCCGTTGACCAGTTCAAAGTGCGGAAGCACATAGCCCAGACAGCGGTCGATGACGCTCTTTACCGCACTGGAAAAGCCGCCGTAGGCATAACGGCTGATGATGTGTACTTCGTCGGCATGATGGATGAGATAACCCATGTTTTCATAATCGTCCTTGATGACGCACTGGCCGGGCGTGCGGTTCCAGCAGCCGAAGCAGCCGGAGCAGGGAGTCCCGGCTTTGCGGGCGTCAACGATCTGCCAGCCGTCGTAATCGGCAGAGATCTTCTCCCATTCGCTCTGACAGAGATCGTGTATCAGCAGATTCATGGCTTCCCTCCTTCCGAAGAGCGTTACTCTGCCTTAATGATACCACGGTGAGAGAAAAGCGGATACGGTCATTAAGAGAACCGCTGATTCAGGTATTTTTCTATTTAAAAGAAAAGATCAGACATCAGTCTGATCTGTTTGTGACTTCATTTGAGTGACTGATCAGCGGCTCCGTCTTACCCTGGCCTTGGGACAGTGAGAGATGATGTAATTGCTGATGAAGTCAAAGGCTTCGTCATCGACATAGACCTGGTTGCGGAGCATTCCGCCCTTCAGGGTGATCAGATGCTTGCCGGGGTAAAGGCCGATGCGCTTGGCGGTATTGAACTTGGTATACAGCGAACCGCCGGCTGCGTTCAGCAATCCGGCAGCCGTACCGGTGCGGCTCTTGGCGGCCAGGCCGACAAAGATCGTCAGCTTTTCCAGAGCTCTGGCCTTCTCTGTCTTGATCTGAACGTGATCGATGCCGTCATGGTCCATTTCAAACAGGACGGTGTACATGCCGTTGTTAGCCTTGGTGACAATGTAATAGGCGGGAATGGAAAGAACGATCAGGATGGCAAAGACAACAGCCGTGACTGACAGGGTGCCGAGAGCTTCAATCAGGCTCTTGCCGGTCAGATAGCTGATCATGGAAAAGAATCCGGCAACGACCAGAACGGAGGTGGCCAGTACTTTCCAAACTTCTGCCAGAAGGAAGAAGGCGTGCTTCATCGGCAGTTCATAGATCCAGCGGTAGGTACCGCTGAAGTCCTGCAGAACCAGCCGGTTCAGGTCGTCAGTCATGAGCGGCTCGGCGAAAGGCCGGCCCTGTTCGGTCTTTTCTTCAGGCATTCTTTCCATTTCAGGTTCGTTATTGTACATGTCGGTTACCTCCTGGGCATGCTTGTCTGTAACCATTATATATTGATTAAAGCCTTAAGGGAAATCAGCATGGGGAAGAAAGATGGTATAATGAAAAAGGAAACAGGACAGGAGGCTGAACAGACAATGAAATTCAACTGGGTAGAAGGATATACGATCAGCGTCAGAAGCGACGGGGATGAAGTGCTGATCAGCGCCAACAGGGAAGGCCTGCTGTCGCTGGCCAATCATCTGATCACGCTGGCGCAGCAGCCGGGGTGCGGTCACTTTCATCTTGATGAACATAATTCCCTGGAGGAGGGCTCAGCGGAACTGATCGTTGAAAAGACGGAATGAGGAAAAACAAAAGGGCTCACGCCCTTTTTTGCTGGCTTTAATTGTTATCGGTCACCTTCTGATAGGTCAGGAAGGCGCCGATCAGGTTGGCATCGTTGCCGAACTGGCTTCTGACGATCTCCATC
>JAGAFL010000005.1:0-7914 GCA_017612595.1 Erysipelotrichaceae bacterium
ATTACCAGAATTACATCTTTGATCTTTACGGAACGCTGATCGACATCCATACCGACGAACGCCGGAAGTCTTTCTGGTCTTCTTTTGCCGACAGCCTTAAGGCATTGGGACTGCACTACCGTCCCGGCGAACTGCAGAAGCTCTATCTGCGGCTGTGTACCCGGGAAACGGAAAGGATGCGCAAGGAAACCGGCCGGGACATGGTGGAGATCGACCTCGCTCCGGTTTTCACTGCCCTCTGCCGTAATCAGGGCGTTGAGCCGTCAGAGGCCGACATCGTCAGCATTGCCCGCAGCTTCCGCGGTCTTTCCACCTATCATCTGCGGCTGTTCGCCGGCGTTACCGAAGTGCTTCAGACTCTCCGTGATCAGGGTAAGGGCATCTATCTGCTTTCCAATGCCCAGAAGCTGTTCAGTGACTGGGAGATGGGATTACTGGGACTGACGCCTTTCTTTGACGGCATCTTCTATTCTTCCGATCAGGGCTGCCGCAAGCCCGATCTCCGTTTCTTTGAACGTCTGTTAAAGCAGTACGGCCTTAAGAAAAGCGAAAGCGTGATGATCGGAAACGATTATTATGATGACATTGCCCCGGCTCTGGCCTGCGGCATTTCCGGCATCTACATACCCTCGCCGCAGACCCGCCGCTATGACGGACCATTACCGCAGAGATGCCTCAAGCTGAACGCCATCTCTGAGATATTAAAACTGCAGCAGGAAGTTCCTACTGCAGATAGGGATTGAATTCAAGTTCCTCGCCAACCGTTGTCGGCTCTTCATGACCGGGCCAGACGACGGTTTTTTCATCCAGCGTCCTGATGACCTGAAGGGACTGCATCAGCTGGCCATAGGATCCGCCGTAAAGATCCGTGCGTCCTACCGATCTTCTGAAGAGCGTGTCGCCGGAAAAAAGCATGTCCTCGATCAGGTACATTACCGAGCCTTCGGTATGTCCGGGGGTATAGAGGACCCGGAAATGGAAGGGACCGATATCCAGGGTGTCGCCCTGAAGCCAGCTGATCTCGCAGTCAAGCTGACAGCCCAGCGGACCCATGCTGTTATAGCGGCGGTTTCTCAGCATCTTCTCATCGTCCCGGCAGCCATAGACCGGACAGTGGTACCGGCTTACCAGGTCATCCACGGCCCCGATGTGGTCAAAGTGTCCGTGGGTAAGAAGAATGGCCAGCAGGTGAAAATCACCGTGAGCCTCCATCTTCCTGATGATCCTTCGCGGACTGTCCGCCGGGTCAATGAGGACGATATTGCCGTCCTGGTGCAGCAGATAGCAGTTAGTCTGTACGGCGCCGACGACTATTCTTTCAACTTCCATGATCTTCATCAAGAAAAAAACCTCTTTGAAGGTTTTTTACTTTTTCTCCTTATGAGTAGTCATCTTATTGCAGCGTGGGCAGTACTTCTTGATTTCCATCTTTTCCGGATGTTTTCTCTTGTTACGTGTACCTAAGTAGTTTTCTTCACCGCACTCTGTGCACTTGAATATCAGATTCTCTCTCACGTATAATCCCTCCAATAACTTGCTGAATTATCATAACATAAACCATCGGCAAAAGACAACAGTAATTGTTTCTTTTGCTTCAATAATCGAATGCTAGCGCAGCGGCAGGCCGTCAGCGTCATCACGCTGGCCGCTGAAGATCTTCACGGCATCGACCAGCGCCCAGATGGCCGTGATCGGCGTGGCCAGGCCGCCGGTTACGACGGTGGTGATCAGCTTGGTCCAGCCCTTTCCCGTATCGCCGAGATAGAAGTCATGGACACCCAGGGCACCCAGGCCGATGGCCAATGCTCCGGCCGTGAACTTGGTACGCTCGCTCTGCAGCGGTTCTTCGGCATAGCTTCCGGCATTTCTCAGCACTCTTCCGCAGTTGAGGCACTGGTCCATTTCCGGCGTCGTCCGGGCGCCGCAGTTCGGACAGTAGCTGTTACCCTTATCCGGCTTGTTTCCGCAGCTGAAGCAGATCGCTGCCTGATCTTCGAGTTTTTCTCCGCAATGTCTGCAATACATGTTCATCACTCCTTTAATCATTATGCTTAAAACCCCTTCTTTTTGCAAGGTTGTCAGGGTAAGGGGGCAATTCTGTTGTATAATGATGCCGAGGTGAAACGAATGTACAGAAGATGGGAAACATCATCCGTCCGCATCGGCGATCTGACCCTGGGCGGAAACAATGAAGTATACATGCAGTCAATGTGCAACATTGAAACCAAGAAGACCGATCAGGTGATCGAGCAGATCAGGCGTCTTGAAGACGTCGGCTGTCAGATCATCCGCTGCTCGGTACTTGACCAGCAGGATGCGCAGGCTCTGAAGACGATCAGGGATAACATTTCCATTCCGCTGGTCGCTGACATTCACTTCGACTACCGTCTGGCTCTGGCATCCATCGAAAGCGGCGTCGACAAGGTCAGGATCAACCCCGGCAACATCGGTAGCCGGGAAAACGTGGTAAAGGTCGTGGAAGCGGCCAAGGCTCATGGCATACCGATCCGCATCGGCATCAACTCCGGTTCCATCGAACCGGATCTGCTGAAGAAGTACGGCGTCAGCGGTCAGGCCATGATCGAAAGCGCCCGCAAGCACATCGACATTCTGGAAGAACTGGATTATCATGACATCGTGCTGTCTTTCAAGGCTTCGGATGTACGGCTGACCGTGGAAGCTTATGAACTGGCGGCGCAGAAGTGGAACTACCCGCTGCATCTCGGACTTACCGAAGCGGGCACCAAGGACTATTCGCTGATCAAGTCATCAGCAGCCCTTGGCCAGCTGCTTAATGAAGGGCTGGGCAATACCATCCGCATTTCCATCAGCGATGACCCCGTTGAAGAAATCAAGGCAGTCAAGAAACTGCTTAAGGCCTATGGCCTGGTGCAGAACGTTCCCGATCTGGTCGGCTGTCCGACCTGCGGACGCACCGCCTGGGACCTTCTGTCCGCCATCAGACAGGTTGAAGACTATCTGGAAACCGTCAGGGCAGACATCAGGGTAGCGGTGATGGGCTGCGCGGTAAACGGACCCGGGGAGGCCAGGGAGGCTGACATCGGCGTCGCCGGCGGCCAAGACGAGGCACTGCTCTTCAAGAAGGGGCAGATAATCCGCAAGATCCCTCAGGCTGACATCGTCAGTGAACTGAAGAGGGAGATCGACGAAATGATAAAGGAAGGCTGATCATTCAGCCTTCCTTTTTCCGTTACCGGCGCTTGGTTCTCTAATTCTTCTTGTTTTTGGCCAGCATCTTTCTCAGCTCACTGTTGAGCTGTTTGAACATGCCCTGACTGTCAATGCCGTCGATGACTTCGGCGATCTTGAAGACTTCCTTATCGCTCAGGCCGTCATTTCCGGCAATGTTGCGGAACTTGTTGAGAATGATGTAATCACGGATCTCATTGACGCTTCGGCCCTCATCTATCATGTTTCTGACGATGGAGCTGCTCTTGGCAAACCTGATCAGTTCCTTATTGACCAGATCATATGACATCCGGCCGTTCTTATCCGTATAGTGCTCGGTGATCCTGTCCAGAGCTTCGACGTTGATTTCTACGAAATCATCTTCCTCTTCCGGTAATTCCGGTTCGGCGAAGGTCTGAGCCGTCACCTTGATGTTGCTCTGTTTCTTGAACGGCATGCCGTTGGTCAGGGCAATGGCCTCCCGGAAGGCTTCCAGAGGATATTGATCCTTATTGGTAGTGGCAGCCAGCACCGGTTCACCGGTCTTTTTGCTGATGGTTGCCATGCCCGGCTGCTTTACGTCCGGCCGCAGGATGACGATGCCGGCGTCGCCCGCCTTGAGTTTCTGTCTGTAGGCCAGAGCCTGGATGGTTGTAAGTTCAACTGCACTAGTTCTGATCATATGCTACCTCCTTAACTCAGAATATGTGTCTAACTGCCGGTTTCCGCCGGCCGTCTGTTTCCCATGATATTTGCTGTCTGCTGTATACATTTTATCATATCCGCCTTCGGCGGAAAAGGAAAACCGAAACGCCGGCTAGGGCAGATCATCGTAGGTGATGACCCTGATGTCATTATCGCTGAGCCACTGCCTGGTTCTGGGATCAGTGCACATGGCCACTTCCTTCGGCCGGGGCAGCGTCAGTGATGAAATGTCGAGGATCGTCTGATCCAGGTAGCCGGGATGGCAGACGAACATGGCATAGCCGTTATCTCCATAGTCCTGCATGGCTGCCTGCTTAAGACACTCGAAGGGATCGTAATCCGGCTGGCTGGAATTCATGGAAACATACAGAAGGCTGTTGCGGAAATGGACCGGACCGTCAATGCTGAAATCCAGATAATCGCAGCCGTGGCTTTCCGCCACGGTTTTCAGGCCCAGGGAAAAACTGGGCGAAGAAACGGCATGGCCTTCGAAGTAATGAGGCTTGTCTCCGGTAAGGCTGACGAAAGCCTGATACTGGGCTTCGATCTCCTTGATGACTTCTTCCAGCACAATGAAGTCCCAGCCCTCCCGGCTGGCCTGGCGGTATACTGCCGAGCGTTTCAGGTTACCGTGCTCGTCGCAGATGCTCGGTATTTCCGCCGGATCGCACAGCGGCCGGCCGGCGCAGATATTGGTATGCAGACCCAGACAGAGCGGCAGATCGCGGATCAGCTGATATCCATGTTCACTTGCTTCCATGTTGGTCATTACGCCCACTGAACGGATGATGCCGTCCCGGCAGGCTTTTTCGATGCCGTAGTTTACTCCTTCACTGAATCCCAGATCATCAGCCCGTACGATTATTTCCTTCATATGCCCTCTCCTTTTCAAGAAAGTCCTTATAAGTTTATTATATCAGAGAAGATCTTCTGCCGGATGGCTGCCGACATAAAAGCATCTGTCAATTTGACAGATGCCTTTCTTATTATCCGTTCTATTCTCCGATCACTCTTACTCTGATGACGTTTTCAATGTCGGTAAACTGCTGAACGTCAACATAGCTTTCCGTATCGATGATGGTGTAAGCGACCTCGCCTCTGGCCTTGTTGGCCATGTTCTCAATGTTGATACCGCTGGTACCGACGACGGTAGTCAGCTGAGCCAGCATGTTGGGAACGTTCTTGTGGATGATGCAGATACGGTGGGAAGTCGTCCGCGGTTCCATGATGGCCGGGAAGTTGACGGAATTATAAATGTTTCCGTTGTCCAGGTACTCCTGAAGCTCTCTGACCGCCATTCTGGCGCAGTTCTCTTCCGATTCGGGAGTGGAAGCGCCCAGATGAGGCAGACAGACGACCTTGTCACTGTGAGCCAGCCGGTAGCTGCCGAAGTCGGTGATGTAGCGGGCGACTTTGCCATCTTCCAGAGCCTTGAGGAGGGCTTGTTCATCGACCAGTTCGCCTCTGGCGAAATTAAGGATCCTGACGCCGTCCTTCATCTGGTTCAGAGCCTCTTCGTTTATGGTGTTTCTGGTCTCCTCGGTAAAGGGTATGTGAATGGTGATATAGTCGCATTCCCCGTACAGTTCGCTGATGTTGGTGACGTGCTTTACCCATTTGCTCAGGGCCCAGGCGTTGTTGACGGAAATGTAGGGGTCATAGCCGTACACTTCCATGCCCAGCTTGACAGCCGCATTGGCGACCAGAACGCCGATGGCTCCCAGACCGATGACGCCCAGTTTCTTGCCGGAGATCTCCGGACCGACGAAGGCGCTCTTGCCCTTCTCTACGGCCTTGGCGAAGTCAGCGCTGTCAGCCAGCTGCTTCTCCCATTCCATGCCGCCGGTAATGTCGCGGCTGGCCAGAAACAGCGAACAGATGACGATCTCCTTTACGGCGTTGGCGTTGGCACCCGGAGTATTGAAGACTACGATTCCCTGATCCGAACACTTCTGAATGGGGATGTTGTTGACACCGGCACCGGCCCGGGAAATGGCCAGCAGGCTTTCCGGGAATTCATATTCATGCAGACTGGCGCTTCTTACCAGAATGCCGTCTTCCTCAGTGATGTCTTCACCGTACTGATAGTCTTTGCTGAATTCAGCAAGACCGTTTTCATCAATGCGGTTGGCTAATCTAATCTTCTTCATGTTATCTCTTCTCCCTGGCAAACTCGTCCATGAAATCCACAAGCTTTCTGATGGCCTCGATGGGCATGGCATTGTAGATCGAAGCTCTGATGCCGCCGACCAGACGGTGGCCCTTCAGGTTGACCAGACCTCTCTCTGCCGCTCTGGACGCGAATTCACTGTCGGTATCCTTATCCGGAGTGGTGAAGGTGACGTTCATGATCGAACGGCTGTCCTTCTGAGCATGAGGCAGATAATAGTTCTGGCTGTCCAGATAATCGTAAAGCAGAGCTGCCTTGGCGCGGTTGCGCTCTTCCATCTTTTCCAGTCCGCCGATGCTCTCGATCCACTTCAGCACTTCATCAAGCACGTAAATGGAATAGGACGACGGCGTATTGTACATGGAGTCATTCTTGATCTCCAGAGCGTAGTTGTATAAGACCGGCATCTGGGAGCTGTCCTTTACGGCCAGATCCTTTCTGATGATGACCACAGCCATGCCGGCAATGCCCATGTTCTTCTGGGCTCCGGCATAGATCAGGCCGAAATCGGAGACATTGATCGGCCGGGAAAGGATGTCGCTGCTCATGTCGGCTACCAGCGGTATGTTACCGGTATCCGGGAAGCTCTTCCATTCGGTTCCATAGATGGTGTTGTTGGAACACAGATGCACGTAATCGGCATCAGCGGAAAGCTTCAGTTCAGCAAATGAAGGAATGCGGCTGTGGTTGTTTTCCGATGAATCGTAGGCGATGGCGACCTGTCCGTACTTGGCTGCCTCTTCAGCAGCTTTCTTGGAGAAGTTGCCGGTAATGATATAATCGGCCTTTCCCGTCTTCATCAGGTTCATCGGCACGGCGCTGAACTGACCGGTGGCGCCGCCGTGCATGAACAGCACCTCGTAGTCCTCACCGATGCCAAGCAGGTTTTTCAGTCTGGTCTTGCAGTCTTCAAAGATGGCCAGATAGATCTTGGAGCGATGGGACATCTCCATGACTGACATGCCTGTACCTTCATATGAGAGCATGTCATCTCTCAGTTTGATGATGACCTCATCCGCCAGCATCGACGGACCGGCTGAGAAGTTGTATACGCGATCGTTCATAACTTACCCCTTTCTGTGGCTTCCCTTATGTAACTGCCGACGTGCTCAGGCTTGTGAGCGTCACTGGCAGTAATGATCCTTACTTCATTCTTTTTAAATATCTCCAGCAGCTGATCGGACAGTCCCACGTCGGGATGGCCGTAACGGTAATGACAGCCGGTATTGTTTTCCGCAGTGACACCGTAATGGTTCAGCGTCCGGGCGAGTTCTTCATAGGTCTCCGTCAGATCATAGCCGGGATATATCTCAAATAGCTTTATCGTATCCGGATGCGCCAGCCGGTCAAACAGCGAACTGCGGACACAGGCCAGCACGTAATCGTAATAACAGCGGTAGATCTCATCAGCGCTGTATCTGTCCCATAACAGCTGCCGGGAAAACGGCATGTCATAGAGAATGTGATTTACCGAGTGAACGGCACCGGTCAGGAAGTCATAGTTTCTCCCCTTGAGGATCTCTCTGAGCAGATCTTCCGTATCCGGCGTGTAGCACACCTCCAGACCGAAGCGCACCCTGATCGGCAGATCCATGGCTCTGATCTCGCTGATCAGCGCATCATATTCCTCCAGACTGCTGCAGAACTTCCGCGGCCCGTTGAGCCAGCTGTCCTGCTGAGAATGGATCCTCAGGTGGTCGTAACACTGTCTGAACTCCCGGAAGCGGTGAGTGTGGTCGAGGATGTCCACTTCGTCCAGACCGCAGCGGATGCCCTGTTCAATGAACTGAAGGGCATATTCACGGCTCAGAGGTCCGTATTCCAGATGCATGTGACCGTCGATATAATAC
>JAGAFL010000067.1:0-4395 GCA_017612595.1 Erysipelotrichaceae bacterium
AAGGCTGAGCGCAAGGCCGAAAAGGAAGCCCAGAAGCTGCAGGAAGAAAAGGCAGCCCAGAAGAACTACGTTGAAAAGGGCAACAAGGATACCGTCTTCAAGTATCACCTGGCCCTGGTTGACGAAGTTGAGGACTATGGCGATGAAGTGGTTCTGACCGACGAAGACTTCGTCTTAGGCGTCAGACCGGAATTCATTGCGATCAGTCCCAAGGGCAAGCTGGCCGGCGAGATCTATTCATCGATGCCCACCGGCATGGAGACCACCGTACGTGTGGCAGTCGGTCACTACATCCTGACCGGCGTCATGTTCGGCGGCGTTGCCTACAAGCTGGGTGAAAAGGCCAGCGTCGACTTCAAGGGAGACGAAGTCATTCTGTTCTCCAGAAGCACCGGCAAGATCATCGGCTTAGGCTCACTGAGCGTTAAATAAGTTCATGACAAAGAAAACCGGGAAGCAGCGCTTCCCGGTTTTTCTGTGGTTCCAGGTGTTGTCTGTGACAGACAGCAGCCTTCGTCAAAAGAAAACATGCAGCAGGTGCATGTCATTTTCGATATGGTGGAGAATGCGGGATTCGAACCCGTGACCTCCTGATTGCGAACCAGGCGCTCTTCCAGCTGAGCTAATCCCCCAAAAGGCACATAGATATATTAGCACTTTTTCACGATGTTGCATACAATATCCATCACATCATGTTTATGTTCAGGCAAAGCCGAATCTTCCGGAAGAGAATGGGGTGCTATAATGGTAGTGAATGAAGAACATGGCTGCTTAAGCCACACGCTTTGGAGAACGGAATGAAATATTCAGAGTATCTTACCTGGACGATCAGATGGAAATTGAAGAAGGAAGACAGAGAAATCAGAAAACAGATTGATTTCGTTCGTTCAATTGGTCAGAAGAGCAATACCGTCGGCTCCAGCAGACTGGATCTCCATTCCCCATCTGCTCAGCGCGTTCTGCAGGCCATTGAGGACTGCTGTATGAAAAACGGTGTCAGGGCCGAAGGTATTTATGAAAGAAAATATGACGTCTCCGACAGTCAGTGGTATGTTTTGAAATGCCGCCATCTTTACGCTGCGGAAACCAACAATGAAATAGAAAGAGTCGATAACAGGAAACAGTGGAGCCTGCCGGTAATCAAGGCGGCAGGCATTATCGACGGAAAGCCCAGAGAGCACTGCTGGTACGGCGTCTTTGTACCGGACCGCTTCCGCCGTTACTGCATCGCAGAAGGCATCTACATCCTGCGCTTCTGCTGGGTCAGAGACTGCGGAAGGAAAGCCGGGGAACAGTACTTCTCCATGCTCCCCGAAAAGCGGATAGCCCGCAGACTGGAGTTCACGGGCAGCTGGTCCGGTCCGCTCAGCCGTTCGCTGAAAAGAGTAACCGTCAGTCAGCTGGGAGGCTGCCTGGAAAGGCTGGCGGAGGTCTTTGCGAGCCTGAAGATCAATGTCGATGCCTGTTATCTGGAAGAAGACATGCCTGAGGAAGGCGTCGGTTATTTCTGCAGCAGGACAATGGAAACGACCAGAGACCTGCAGATCCTGATACGTAAGGACATTGCTGAGGGAATGATAAGGGAAGGCGCTGTGAGCCGCTCATCGCTTATCCCGGTTGCCGTACTGAAGCAGCCTTATGCCGGCAGCCGGATCAGAGAATCGGCTGTCCGGATGTTTCCTGATGAGGAAGTCTGCCAGCAGCGTCTGCTGGAGTATGAAAAGATTGTGAATTCAGAAAGACCGGCAAGAAAGGTTACCGACAGAATGGCGCTGCAGCTGCTCAGAAAGAGAAAGCAGGAAATGCCTGAGGATTTCAATAAGCGCATGACCGATGATCAGAAGAACGAGGTCAGGGAAGATCCCTACCTCACTCTGCTTCCCTACTACGCTTTCGCTGACGGCTTCGGCATCGATGAAACCGGAGAGTACCGGTTTCTGAGCTATCGGGAGTCCCGGAAGGAAACCGTTAGCTACCGTCATGACATGCTCAGTGAAGAGCTGGCTGAGGAAGACAGAAATGGCATTGTGATCGCCTGCTGCGGCGATGGCGACCGCGTTATTCTGAATAAGAACGGAACGGTCAGACGGCTTGACCGTGAAACGGCTCATTTCAGCCAGGAGTGGCTGAGCGTAGCTGACTTCATGGCCAATACCGTGGAACCGTTGTGAAGGGAGGAAAAGAAAAATGAAGGAAAGCAGAATGGCAGTCAGAATGATCGCCCTGTTATCACTCCAGCACATGCTGGTGGATTTCCTGTGCGCCTATGGGCTTTACCATGATACATCCCTGCCCTTTGCCGGCTATGTCATCTACAATTTCCTGGCCTTCGTGCTGCAGCTGCCCTTCGGCATTCTGGCCGACCGGCTGACGGAAAGAAACCATGACCGGCTGCTGAGCAGCGTGATGATGGTGCTGGCCGGCACCATGCTGACGATGGCCGGCAGCTGGTATGCCCCGGTCATGGCCGGGCTGGGCAATGCGCTGTTCCATGTCGGCGGCGGGATCCTGGCCATCCGCGAGGATGACCGCAGCGGGTTTAAGGGCGCGGCTCTGGGCGTCTTCGTCGCCCCGGGAGCGCTGGGTCTGCTTTTCGGCCGGCTTCTGAGCGGTTCAGCTGCCTATGTGCCCGTCAAGATCGCCGTCTGCGTGATCATGATGCTCATCAGCATGCTGATAATCAACTGCTACGGACGCAACCGCATGGCCTACCGGCAGCCGGAAGAAAGAACAGCCGGTAAGGCGCTCATCGTTGCCCTGCTGTGCTTTGCCGTGGTGACGATGCGTTCTCTGGTGGGCATGGCGGTCAGCTTCAGCTGGAAGACGACCACATTGCTGACGATACTCAGCGTGGTGTGCGTGGCCGGGGGAAAGATGCTGGGCGGCATCATCGCAGCCCGCGTCGGAATCAGAAAGACGATGATAATATCGCTTCTGACGGCCTTTGCAGGCTTTCTGGCAGGCAATAATGTCATCGGCGGCTTACTGGCCCTGCTGAGCTTTAACATGTCCATGCCGCTTACATTGTATCTGATGGCCAGGGTCATGCCGGATCAGCCGGGCGCGGCCTTCGGCTTGCTGACCGTGGCGCTGTATGTCGGCTGGCTGCCGGTTGCCTACGGCTATGCCAGCAGTCTTCCGCCGTTACTGGGAGCGGTGTGTTCCCTGGTTTCCCTGGCGGCTCTGCTGCCGGCCGTGAGGATGTGTAAAGATGATCTGGAATAACTTCATCCTGCCGCTGATCCTGACCGTCATCATTGAAGTTGCCGTGGCCTGGTGCCTTAAGATCAGAAAACCTTCCGATCTGCTGACCGTCGTACTGGCCAATGCGATCACCAACCCGCTCATCAACCTGCTGAATTACCTGATGTATCATTTCGGTATGGCCGATTCGGGAAGAAGAGCCGTGCTTTATCTGGTACTGGAACCGCTGGTTGTGGTTGTCGAGGCGCTGTTATATCGCTATAATTTAGATGAAGATGTCAACGGCTGGCTGCTGTCACTGGCCGCCAACCTGTTGTCCATCATAGGAGGTTTATTATGCTGGAAAATATTTTAGGTCTTCTTGACATCGCTCCTGATCCGCTGGGCCCAATCGGCAATGCCGGCCTGTGGAACATCATCGGCATCGTGGCCGTCGTCGTTATCGGCTGCGTTGTCGCTCTGCTGAAGAAGAAAAAGTAGGAGAATCCTTCTGCCGGAGTGTTTCGGCAAGACAAAGTAAAAGCCTGGAAAGTTCCAGGCTTTTATATTGTTCTGAGATACAGGTCTTAGCCCTTTACGGCACCGGCCGTAACACCCTCGACATAGTACTGCTGTAAGAACATGAACAGGGTGACGATCGGTACGGCGACGACGACGCAGCCGGCTGCGAACTGGGTGAACAGGTTGGTGTCCGGGTGAGTACCGAACAGCAGCGAGTACAGTCCGACGGAGACTGTCCAGTAGGCGGCATTGTCGGCGCCGATGATGACCTTGGCGAAGATGAAGTCCATCCACGGTCCGGTGAAGCTCATCAGCGCCTGATAGATGATGATGGGCTTGGCCAGCGGCAGGATGATCTTCATGAAGATCTGGAAGTTGGTGCAGCCGTCCAGCTTGGCGGATTCAACCAGGGCGTTCGGTATGACATCGAAGAAGCCCTTGGCGACCTGGAAGCCCAGACCGGCACCGGCGCTGTAAGCCAGGATCAGACCTATCATCGAGTATTCAGGATGGTCCGGGTTACCGGTCAGACCGATCGACTTCAGCAGGAAGTAGATGGCGATCATGGACATGAAGCCCGGGAACAGACCGATGATCATCGTGATGTTCATGAACGGCTTGCGCATTCTGAATTTAAGCTTGCTCATGCAGTAGGCAACCGACAGTACCAGGAATGTCGATATGATGCAG
>JAGAFL010000068.1:0-11073 GCA_017612595.1 Erysipelotrichaceae bacterium
CTACACGATACGTGGTGTCCAGATAATGTTTGATTTTGACTAGGCGGAAATGTATGGCTATGAAGTAAGAGCGTTAAACCAACAGGTAAAAAGAAACATTGAAAGATTTCCTGCCAACTTTATGTTCCAATTAACAAAAGATGAAACAGAACTCGTGAAATCACAATTTGTGACTTCACCAACAAAGGGATTTTTTGAAGGTCAAGAAGGCGGGCGCAGGAAGCTTCCGCTTGCCTTCACCGAGCAAGGAGCCGTTATGTTGGCTTCTGTTCTCCGAACACCAAGAGCCGTTGAAATAAGCGTTCGCATCGTTGAAGCGTTTGTAGAGATGACGCATTATATGAATCAGAGTCGACAGATAGCCGCATCGAGAGAGATGTATTTATTATCGAGGCGTCAGGATGCCATTGAAGCCGACGTGAAGGAAATAAGCAACACCATCAACAATAAACTGGTAAGCAAAGACGAATTACCCTTATTGATACAAGCGTTTAGTGACGCCGCTGGTAACGAAGAGATCCTTATCGCCAACGGGAAACCCCTGAAGGCTGATGAGGCGTTTCAGTCAATCTATAAAAAGGCCAAGAAAAACATCATTATTGTTGATGACTACATCAGCGTGAAAACTTTAACTCACTTAGCTGCTTCAAAGGGGAGCGTTAATTTAACAATAATCACCGATAATAAAGCACGTCCTCGTTTACGCTTAAGCGATTATAACGATTTCCAAGCGGAAAGCACCGGGCGAACAATCAGCTTCATACAGAATCAGAGGCAGTTTCATGATCGATACATTCTTCTTGATTACGGGGAAGCAAATCCGTTGTTATATCATTGCGGAATCGGAGCGAAAGATGCCGGCAACAAAGTGACCTCGATAACAAAACTGGCCGACATTAAGGATTGTAAGGCTCTGATTGGTTCAGCCCTTTCCAATCCGGCATTAACACTCACATAGATAAAATGCTTTCCCTGATACACATCTGTCTTCCCAAAAGAAAACACCCTCAATCATTAAATGAGAGTGTTTCTGAGCGCAGGTGCATCAGGCCTCAAATCTCTAAGTTGAACCCCTTAAGGCGTCTTTTTACGTCCGGAAATAAAAAAATGGTGCCGGATGTCAGAATTGGACTGACGACCCCTTCCCTACCAAGGAAGTGCTCTACCACTGAGCTAAACCGGCGCGCACTATTATTCTATAGGAATATTTTCCGTAATGCAATAATTTTATTGACATTATCCGGGAGAGTGCTATTATGTAATTGACATTTGAACAATTGTTCAAATGTTGGAGGATAACAACATGAAGAGAACCTATAAGATCGATGTCGACTGCGCCAACTGCGCCAACAAGATGGAAGAAGCTGCCAACAGGACGGAAGGCGTCAAAAGCGCCGTCGTCAATTTCATGACCCTGAAGATGATCGTGGAATTTGAGGAAGGCTGTGACGTCAGGGAAGTCATGGACAGAGTTCTGGCCAACTGCAAGGCCGTTGAAGACGACTGCGAGATCTTCTTATGAACGCCAGGCAGAAGAAGGTTCTTTACCGCATAATGGCAACGATCGTCATCGTTGCCATTTATAAGCTGACCGGGGTCCGGGAAGACAGTACAATTGGGGCTCTTCTTTATCTGATTCCCTATCTGCTGATCGGCTATGACATTTTGCTGAAGGCTCTCAAGGGCATCAGAAAGCATCAGGTCTTTGATGAGAACTTTCTGATGGCCGTGGCTACTGTCGGCGCTTATGGGCTCAGAGATTACCTGGAAGCCACGGCGGTCATGCTGTTCTACCAGATCGGCGAACTGTTCCAGAGCTATGCCGTCGGCAAGAGCCGCCGGAGCATCAGCGCCCTGATGGACATCCGGCCGGACTATGCCAACATTGAGGTGGACGGCCAGCTGCAGCAGGTCGATCCCTATGAGGTGGAAGTCGGTCAGACCATCGTCATCCAGCCCGGGGAAAGAGTGCCGCTGGACGGCATCGTCATCAGGGGCTCCTCTTCGCTCAATACGGCCGCTCTGACCGGGGAAAGCAAGCCCCGCGACGTCGGCGAGGGCGATGAGGTCATCTCCGGCTGCATCAACAACGAAGGCGTTCTCCATGTTCAGACGACCAGGGACTTTGAAGGCTCAACCGTCTCCCGGATCCTCGATCTGGTGGAAAACGCCAGTTCGCTCAAGTCGAAGTCGGAAAACTTCATCTCCAGGTTCGCCCATTACTATACGCCGGCTGTCTGCTTCAGCGCTCTGGCGCTGGCGCTGCTGCCGCCGCTGTTCAATTATCTGACCGGCAAGCCGGCGGATTTCTCCGTCTGGCTGTACCGGGCATTGAGCTTTCTGGTCATCTCCTGCCCCTGCGCTCTGGTCATCTCCATCCCGCTGAGCTTCTTCGCCGGCCTGGGCGGAGCCAGCCGTCAGGGCATCCTGATCAAGGGCTCCAATTATCTGGAGACGCTCTCGCAGGTCAGATGCGTGGTCTTCGACAAGACCGGCACCATCACCAAGGGTGTCTTTGAAGTCACCGGCGTCCATAAGTGCCCGATCGACCGGGAAGAAATGCTACAGTATGCGGCACTGGCTGAATGCCGTTCCCTGCACCCGATCGCCAGAAGCATCCGGGCAGCCTGTCAGAATCAGCTGGATGAAAGCCGGGTCGAAGACGTCAGGGAATACAGCGGTCACGGCGTGGTCGCCGTCGTTGACGGCCGTCAGGTCGCCGTAGGCAACCACAAGCTGATGGATCAGCTGAACATTGAATATCAGAACTGTGAAGACGACGTAGGCACGGTCATCCACGTAGCTGTTGACGGGGTTTACTGCGGTCATCTGCTGATCGCCGACGTCATCAAGGAAAACGCCCGCCAGGCCATCCGGCAGCTGCATGACATCGGTGTTTCCAGCACCATCATGCTGACGGGTGACGACGAGAGAGTGGCCAGAAGCGTGGCTGACGAGGTGCAGATCCGGGAATACCGGGCTTCCCTGCTGCCTCAGCAGAAGGTTGAGGAAGTTGAGAAGATCCTCGCCTCCTCTTCCGGCAAGGTCGCCTTTGTCGGCGACGGCATCAATGACGCGCCGGTACTGACCAGATGCGATCTGGGCATCGCCATGGGCGCCATGGGCTCGGACGCGGCCATTGAGGCGGCGGACGTCGTGCTGATGGATGACGATTTGCTGAAGATAGCCAAATCGGTTAAAATAAGCAGGAAGTGTCTGCGCATTGTCTATGAGAACATCATCTTTGCGATCGGCGTCAAGCTCGTGTGCCTTCTGCTTGGTGCTTTGGGCATCACCAACATGTGGGCAGCCATCTTCGCCGATGTCGGCGTCATGGTCATTGCCGTGCTGAACGCCATCCGGGCACTGTTTGTCGGGAGGATCTGACATGAGAGAGAATGAACTGTACGATCTGGCTGAACTGTTCAAGATCTTCGGTGATTCCACCAGGATCAGGATCCTTTACGCGCTGTTTGAGCATGAGGTCAACGTCAACGACATTGCCGATCAGCTGACCATGACGGCTTCCGCCGTTTCCCATCAGCTGCGCATCCTCAAGCAGAACAAGCTCATCAAGTCCCGCCGGGACGGAAAGCAGATCTACTACAGCCTGGCTGATGATCACGTCAAGACGATCATGGCCATGGGCATGGAACACATAGAGGAATAAGCCGGTTTCCAGAAACCGGTTTTCTCACAGAAAGGAAAAAAGGATGCCAAGTCTGATTGCGCACAGCCTGTGCGGGGAAAAGGCGCTGCTTCAGTGCGACGCCGGTCAGCTCAGAAAGATCATCAACCGCCATAAGCGGGTCTTCATCTACGGCTGCCAGGGGCCGGACTTCCTGTTTTTCTACCGGGCTCTGCCGCTCTTTGACCAGAAGAAGGCTTCCCAGGTTCAGACGCTGGGTACCATACTGCACTTTCAGAAGATCGATGAGGCCTTCCGCTTTCTGCTGCAAAGAATCAGGGAAAACCCCGATGAGGAATCGGTCAGCTTTCTGGCCGGCTGGCTCTGCCACCACGCCCTGGACGCCCGGGTCCATCCCTATGTCTACTGGCGTACTCACTCGCTGGCCGGCAAGGTCGGCTATCAGCATCAGCAGCTGGAATCGCAGATGGAAAGAGGCATTCTGGACCATTTCGGTCTGAAGACGGACGAGTACGTGGTCTGGAAGATGATGAAGTGCCGCCGGGGCGAAATGGAAAGGCCCGCGCAGCTGGTCAGCGATCTGATAAATGAAGTTTACGGAAAGGACCTCAGCAG
The DNA here is from genome assembly GCA_017612595.1 of Erysipelotrichaceae bacterium. Lineage (GTDB taxonomy): Bacteria > Bacillota_I > Bacilli_A > Erysipelotrichales > Erysipelotrichaceae > UBA1783. The sequence goes on from JAGAFL010000068.1 coordinate 4,265, forward strand.
GGAGGTCTGTCTGCAGGCCATGAGGGATTTTGTGACCATGGCCAGAACCCTTCATGACGTTTCCGGCCGCCGGTTCAGAACGATCTCGGCTCTGGAGAAACTGGCCGGCCATCCCGGCCGGGCAACGGCGCTGATGGTGCCGCTGAAATATGACGATACGCTGGATGCCCTGAATCTGCGCCGGGATACCTGGCGTCATCCGGTAACCGGAGAGAGCTGCGATGCCGGGGTCATGCAGATGTTTGACCAGGCCGGGGAAGAAAGCCGTCAGCGCTTCGTCTTGCTGGAAAGCTGGCTGCAGTGCGGCGAAGGGATTGAGGAACTGCTTCAGCTGATCGGCAACCGCGGTTATGACACCGGCACAGCCGCAGGAACCATGACTTTCTTTGCCCATGATCAGAATCAGAAAGAAAATGTTTGACTAGCGAAGGCGGCTGTTATAAAATCGTAAATGCACAGCGGTAACTTTATGAAAAACTGTTGTTCACATCGGCGATTATGAGGTATAATAGCCTTACAGCCGAAACCTGAAGGGTTAGCTCAGCTGGGAGAGCACCTGCTTGACGTGCAGGGGGTCATGGGTTCGAGTCCCTTACCTTTCACCATTTGGAAGAAAAGCCTTGCGAAAGGCTTTTTCTCTGGCCCGGCTCCGGCTTTGCCATTTGGGACCGGCTGGTTTACAATATAACCGGAGGAAATGAGAAGATGAAGAAATTACTGTTCGCGTTTCTGGCAATGCTGATTATTGCCTTCCTGGTAAGCGCCGCTCTGATCGGTGAGGTCTGGGTACCGGGGGAAAAGGATGAATACCAGTATCCCCAGCCCCAGGTCGTCGAAACAAAGGCCCTGAAGGTCGGCGAAAGCTACCAGATCCCCGAGATCCTGCTTGGGGATAATGAAAAGATCGATCACATTGAGGTCAGCGACGAAGACATCCTGAAGCTGGAAGGCCAGCAGGTCACCGCCCTGGGTGAATTCTTCGACAGCCACGTTCTGGTCTATACCAGCGAACAGCAGATCGAGCAGAAGCAGCCGCGCTACAGCAAGGTCAGCATCTTCGGCCTGGATCTGACGGACGCCTTCAACGGCTACCGCAGCTGGGTACGCGATCTCCTTCACATCGAGGAGTATCAGCCGCCGAGGACGGAACTGAGAACGCTCAGGATCTTCGAATATGACTTTGAGATCGCCGATCTGTCCGAAAAGGCCATCAGAACGGAAAGCCTGGCGGCCATTACCGTCGACGAGAGCCGTAACCTGGCTCCCGAAATCACCCTCGATACCTTCGTCTCCTCCATCGTCATCAGCAATCCCGACGTCATCAGAGTTGAGGAAGACAACGGCAGCTACCGCCTCACCGGCCTGAAGGAAGGCGAGGCCAGAGTCAGTTTCCTGATCAGCCGCAGCAAGAGCCTCACGCAGGAGCGCTATGAGGCATACAGCCGCTATCAGCAGGAAAAGGGCAAGTCCGTTTCCCCGGATCCCGACAAGGTGGAAGTGGCGGTAAGACGCATCGACTTCAATATTTCCGTCAAAGAAAAGAAGCAGTCGTCCGATACGCCGGTCAGCGGCGAAAAAGTCTACTTCACCACCTCCAAGGGCTTCACTGGTTATACTCAGGGCGGCTGCACCTACATTGAGGGTCTTTTGATCGTCAACAAGACCTATACGCTGCCGTCAACTTACGGCAACGGTCTTACCTCCGCCGCCAAGACGGCCTTCAACAAGATGAAGGCAGCCGCGGCGGAAGACGGCATCACCCTGAAGATCGTCAGCGGCTTCCGCTCCTACGAATATCAGACTGAGGTCTACAACCGCAACGTCAACAAGGAAGGCAAGGCCAAGGCCGATACCCACTCCGCCCGTCCGGGTCATTCCGAGCACCAGGCCGGTCTGGCCATGGACATCAACTCCCTGAAGCAGGAATTTGACCAGACAGCGGAATTTGCCTGGCTGCAGGCCAATGCCTACAAGTACGGCTTCATCATGCGCTATCCGCAGGGCAAGACCTCTTCCACCGGCTACATCTATGAGCCCTGGCACTACCGCTACGTCGGTACCAGCTGGGCGGAGATTTTCTACAACAACGGCAACTGGATCACCGTCGAGGATTATTTCGGCATTACCAGCCGCTACAGCGACTGAGCCTGCCATCTTCGAGATTTCTTCTTGAAAGTTGAAAATTCTGTGCTATTATATAAATGCACTTGCGCCCTTAGCTCAACTGGATAGAGTGTCTGACTACGGATCAGAAGGTTGCGGATTCGATTTCTGCAGGGCGCGCCACTTGTAAGACAGAGGGAAGCTTGCTTCCCTTTTTCTTTTTGCCCACTGCCGGCGAGAATGCGGCGATAATGTTATATAATGGAGGAGAAAGCGGAGGTAAGAAGGAAATGCTGCTGGGACCGATCGTCAATTCACTGCTGGTAGTAGGCGGAAGCCTGCTGGGTATCCTGATGGGACGTTACATCCGCCGGGATGTCGAGCAGACGGTCTTCACCTGTCTGGGCCTGACCGTGGTCTACATCGCCGTCAGCTCGCTGCTCAAGCCGGTCTCAGCCGTCAACGTGCTGCTTTCCATGGCTCTCGGCGGCCTGATCGGCGGCTGGCTTGATCTGGACAGCCGGGTCCGCCGCTTTGCCGAGCGTCTGCAGAAGCGCTTTGCCGCGAAAGACGACCGCTTTGCCCGGGGCTTTGCGGCCAGCTCGATCCTGTTCTGCACCGGATCAATGGCCATCATCGGCGCTCTGGAAAGCGGCCTGCAGAATGTTCACACCACGCTGATCACCAAGGGCATAATTGACGGCATCACCGCGATCTTCTTTGCCGCGGAAAACGGCATCGGCGTGATCTTTTCCTCGCTGGTACTGCTGATCTATCAGGGAGGCATGGCTCTGGCATCGTCACTGCTGAGTCCGATCATCACCGAAGCCTGTCTCAGCCAGATCAGCGTCGTCGGCGGGATCATCCTGCTCTCGGTCGGTCTGGGAATGCTGAAGATCGGCGATTTCAAGTCGATGAACTATACTCCGGCCATCATCATTACCGTCATCCTGACCCTTCTGGGCATCTGATGATGACCGTTGTGCTAGAATAAATAGCGGAGGACCTTCTATGTGGAAAGCCGTCGTTAAGCTGATAACCGCTCATGAATCAGGAAAGTGGGCCAGAAATGACGCCGTCAGGGATGCCGGACTGACCGACCCTGATGATGTCGTCATTTATGACGATCTTAACTACGGCGATAAAAGCCCGGCCAACCTGCTGGCCGTTCACCGTTCCAGAGAAGCGCAAGGCAGGCTGCCCTGCATCGTCAACGTTCACGGCGGCGGCTACTTCTACGGTTCCAAGGACCTCTACCGCCATTATTGCTCAATGCTGGCGCAGCATGGCTTTGCGGTGATCAACTTCAACTATCACCTGATGCCGGATCAAATCTTCCCCAAACCGCTGGAAGACCTTAATCTGGTAATGAAGTGGATGAAGGAAAACCATCAGCGCTATGGGCTGGATCTGAATAATGTCTTTCTGTTCGGCGATTCCGCCGGAGCGCAGATCGCCAGCCAGTATCTGACCATCTGGACTAATGAAGAATATGCCGGGATGTTTGACTTCGTCATTCCCCGGGGAATAACCGTCAGAGGCTTTGCCGGCAACTGCGGCGTTTATGACATCCTCAACAGTCCGACCACCAGGATGTTAAGTTACTACTTCGGCAGCGAGTACCGCAAAAGAAGCGAGAGACTCAATGTCCTGAGATACATTACCGCCGCCTTTCCATCCAGCTTCATCATGACGGGTGCCCGCGACCAGCTGCGTGCTGAGGCCGAACCCTTTGCCGAAGTGCTGAAAAGTGCGGGTGTCAAAGCCGTTTACAGGTTATATGGGGAGCCGGACAATGAGGCAGCCGTTCACGTCTTCCACGAAAACATCCGCCATCCGCTGGCCATCCAGTGCAACGACGATGAATGCCGGTTCATGAAAGAGTTAATAAAGTAAGGAGAACATATATGAAGTTTAGTGAATTCAAGTACGAGAGAATCAACATGGAAGAAGTCACGAAGCAGATGGAACAGTTGCTGGCTGAACTGAAGCAGCAGACCACCGCTGAGGACTTCTACCGGGTCTTCCAGAAGGAACAGGAGCTGGAAAAGAAAATCGATACCATGGGCACGCTGGCTTCCGTGCGTCACAGCATTGATACCAGAGACCCCTTCTATGAAGCGGAAAACGACTTCTGGGATGAGGCCGGGCCGCAGCTGCAGGCCTATGGAGTAAGGCTTGCCCGGATCGTTCTGGACTTCCCGAAGAGAGAAGAACTGATGAAGTACATTCCCGAGCCCTATTTCCTGTCCGCTGAATTTGATCTGAAGACCTTTGATGACAAGATCATTCCGCTGCTGCAGCAGGAAAACAAGCTCTCCAGCGAATACGGCAAGCTCAAGGCTCAGGCGGAGATCGAGTTCGAAGGCAAGACCTACAACCTGTCTTCCATCGCGCCGCTTCTGCAGGATAAGGACAGAGACGTCCGCAGAAGAGCCTATGATGCCCGGATTGGCTTCTATGCCAAGAACGAAGCGGAATTCGACCGCATCTATGATGAACTGGTCAAGGTGAGAACGCAGATCGCCCATGAACTGGGCTATGAGACCTTTACCCAGCTGGCTTATTACCGCATGCAGCGCTTCGACTACGATCAGGACATGGTCGCCAATTACCGCCGCCAGATCCTGGAAGATGTCGTACCGCTGACCAGAGAGATCTACAGCCGTCAGGCCAAACGTCTCGGTCTGGACAAGCTGAAGTATTATGACATGGGCTATGAATTCCCGTCCGGCAACCCGACTCCCAAGGGCTCTCCGGAGGATCTGGTCAAGGCCGCCGTCAACATGTACCATCAGATGAGCCCGCAGACCGGCGAGTTCATTGACATGATGTACAACAATGAACTCTGGGACCTGGTGAGCCGGGACGGCAAGGAAATGGGCGGCTACTGCACCTCCATTCCCGAATACGAAGTTCCGTTCATCTTCTCCAACTTCAACGGCACCAGCGGCGACGTCGACGTTCTGACTCACGAAGCCGGTCACGCCTTCCAGTACTACAGCAGCCGTCACATCCCCGTGATGAACTGCCAGTGGCCAACCATGGAATCAGCCGAGATCGATTCCATGAGCATGGAATTCTTCGCCTATCCCTGGATGAAGGATTTCTTCAGGGAAGACACTCAGAAGTATTACTATTCCCACTTCTGCGGAACCCTGACCTTCCTGCCGTACGGCGTTCTGGTCGACCATTTCCAGCATGAAGTCTACAATCATCCGGAAATGACACCCGATGAAAGAAAGGCAACCTGGAGAAAACTGGAAAAGATGTACATCCCGGACCGCGACTTTGAAGGCTGCGACATCCTGGAAAAGGGCTGCTGGTGGTATCAGCAGGGTCACATCTTCGAATCGCCGTTCTACTACATCGACTACTGCCTGGCGCAGGTCTGCGCTCTGCAGTTCTGGGTCAAGGCGCACAGAAACGAGCCCGGCTACTTCGAAGACTATCTGCATCTGGTAAGCCTGGGCGGCACCATGACCTTCACCAAGCTGGTCAGGGAAGCCAACCTGAAAGTGCCGTTTGAGGACGGCTGCATCAAGGACATTGCCGAAGAAGGCCGGAAGTTCATCGAAAGCTTCGACGACAGTCAGTTTTAAAGCAACAGGACCGAAAGGTCCTGTTTTTCCTGAAAATGAACAGAAGAGCACGAACTGATCAGATGATTCTTTTTTCCGGAAAAGCGGTTATAATTATATTGCCCGATAATCGGTCCTGCCCTAAAGGAGCGGGAAGGATACGGATAGATAATGAATGAACCGTTCCCTGCAGGGGAACGCTGAGCATCATGGAGGAAAATGATATGGGAATTCGCTGTCCTAAATGCGGAGCCGAACTTGAAAGTAACGCTGCGTTCTGCTCGAACTGCGGCCTGAGACTCAGAGCTGCGGCGGCCAATCCGCAAACTGTTCCGCCGGTCACGCCGACGGCAGCTTCAACAGCCAATCAGACTACAACGGCGGCCTCTGTTTCACAACCCGCACAGCCGGCAGTCCCCAGGCCAGCCCCGGTTGCCAATCCCGGAACGGCAGCGTCGGTCGGACAGCAAGTCAGGCCGGTCAGCAACCCCGGTACCACAACTGTCAACCAGTCTGTCAAACCCACAACACCGATAACCAATCCGGGTGTGATCCCGGCTGCCAGTCAGCCTGCCCAGCGTCGCCGCCGTCATCATTCGTCTGCCGGGCATCGGAGGACGCATCGTCCCGGGAGCTTCTGCCGCCGCCGAAACCACCGCCGCCGCCATTCATGCTGCCCATGGCGGCGATGCTGACGCTGCTGGCGTCCACCCGGGTGTTATCGCCGTTCAGCTGCCGCTGGATGCTTTCACTGCGGAGCGCGCAGTATTGCAGCAAATTGTCGATGGCCGTGTCAAAGGCCGCCACGCTGTAGAAGGAATTGGCGTCCGCCTCCACATAGGGCCGGATCATGTCCGCCACCCGCTGGATTTCGGCGGTGAGGGGCTGGGTTCCGTCCTCCAGCCAGCCGCTTTCCACGTAGCTTTCGATGAATTCCCGGTACACGTCATGGTACGTCTGCTTCGCTTCAGCGTCCGAGAAAATCCAGGAAATCAGGGGCCGGTCGCTGACCGAGCCGCTGGTGACGGGCGAATCGATGGAGCCGTTGATGGTGGAATTGGCGTCGCTGCCGCTCATGCCGCCCAGCGCCAGGTTGTAGTCCCAGGGGATGATGGCCAGCTGACC
>JAGAFL010000069.1:0-19466 GCA_017612595.1 Erysipelotrichaceae bacterium
ACCTCATTGAGATGCAGCACCAGCACTTCCCTGATGCCCTGGCGGTTTACTACCGCCGGCACGCCGATATACAGACCCTGCCTCCCATAACAGCCGTACTGATAGACACTGAGAGGAATGATGGCGTTTTCGTTGTTCAGTACCGCCAGCACCAGCCGGCACAGCGCCATGCCGATGCCGTAGTAGGTGGCCTTTTTCTTTTCGATGATCTCATAGGCGGCATCGCGGACATTCTCATAGATCTCCAGAAGCACGCTCATGTCGATGTGGCGCTCTTCCAGTTCCTCCAGCAGGCTCTTGGCGCCGATGTAGCAGTGCGTCCAGGGCACAAACGATGAGTCGCCGTGCTCACCCATGATGTAGCTGTGGACATTGGAGGAATTGATCTGCAGGAAATCACCCAGCGCATAGCGCAGCCGAGCAGTGTCCAGCATCGTTCCGGAACCGAAGACCCTTTCCTTCGGCAGGCCGGTGACCTTCCAGGCTACATAGGTCATCAGATCGCAGGGATTGGAAGCCACGATGATGATGCCGTCAAATCCGGACGCCTTTATCTGCTGGCAGATGCTCTTCATGATCCGGGTATTGACCGCTGTCAGTTCCAGCCGGGTCTGTCCAGGCTTCTGAGCCGCGCCGGCGGTTATGACGATCACCGCAGCGTCCTTACAGTCCTCATAGGTACCGGCATGGACACTGATGTGGTTGCCGGTATAGGGCAGGGCATGCTGAAGATCCAGAGCCTCGCCTTCCGTCTTTTCCTTTACGACATCTACGAGAACCAGTTCATCCAGACACCGGTGAGAGATCAGGGCATAGGCAAAGCTCATGCCGACGAATCCGGTTCCCACGAGTACGACCTTTCTGTTGAGAGCCATTTAAAACACCTCGCTGTTCCTGCTTTCATTATAAACGGATTCCGGCAGCTGTGTTGAAGATAAGCATCCAAAGGCTTTATAATATAGCCATGGAAAACAATGTCATTACCATAAATCTGGACGGCAAGGAAATCACTCTGATCCCCACCGCTCACGTGTCCAAGCAGTCTGTCGAACTGGTGGAAAAGACCATCGATGAGGTTCATCCCGACAGCATCTGCATTGAGCTGGATCAGGACCGCTACAACTCCCTGACCGATCCGGATCGCTTCCGCAACACCGACATCGTGAAGATCATCCGCGAAAAGCGGGTGGCAATGCTGCTGGTGAATCTGATCCTGGCCAATTACCAGAAGAAGATGGCTGCCAATCTGTCCTCTACCTCCGGCGCGGAAATGCTGATGGGCATAAATAAGGCCAGGGAACTGAACGCTCAGCTCATCATGGCTGACCGGCCGGTCCAGACCACCTTCAAGCGGATCTGGGCCAACATGGGCTTTAAAGATAAGATCCAGATGCTCAGCGCCGTGATTTCGGCGATCTTTGACGACGAGGAGATCAGCGAAGAGGACCTGGCCAACCTTCAGCAGTCCGACATTCTCAACAGCGCCCTGAAGGAAGTATCCGAGAAGTTCCCCAGGGTCGCCGAGGTACTGGTCGACGAACGTGACCGCTATCTGGCCAGCAAGATCCGCCACGCTCCCGGCACCAGGGTGGTCGCCATCCTCGGCGCCGCCCATACCCTCAACGTACCGAAATACATTCAGCAGGAATATGACATATCCCAGCTGGACGAGATCCCGCCCAAAAAGACTTCCAGCAAGATCATCGGCTGGGTCATTCCGGCCCTCATCATCATCGCCATTCTCTTCAGCTTCAAGGTCAATGCCGACATCGGTCTGAAGCAGCTGAAAACCTGGATCATCTTCAATGGCACTCTCTCAGCTCTCGGCGCCCTGTTAGGCGGCGGTCATCCCCTGAGCATTCTGGTGGCCTTCCTGGCTGCCCCGATCACTTCGCTCAACCCGCTACTGGCTTCCGGCTGGTTTGCCGGGCTGACGGAAGCCTGGCTGCGCAAGCCGACCGTTGAGGACTTTGAGAAGCTGTCCGATGATACGTCAACCTTCAAGGGTTTCTGGAAGAACAAGGTCTCCCGGATCCTGCTTATCGTTCTGCTCGCCTCCTTAGGCAGCAGCATCGGGACCTTCGCCTCCGGCCTTTCCATCTTCTCATCGTTAATCAATAATCTTTAGCATAAGGAAAAGAGGTATCACATGAAAAACAGACTGAACCAGTACATCGACGATCATAAGCAAGAGATCTATCAGCTTGGTGATGCTCTCTTCAACAGCCCGGAACTGGGCTTCAAGGAATTCCATACAAAACAGATCATCATCAGCTATCTTGAAGACCACGGTCTGAAGGTCGACAGGACCTTCTGCCAGAGCGGTCTTTCCGTAAGAATCGGCTCCGGGGCTCCGCACATCGGCCTGATTGCCGAAATGGACGCCATTCCCACACTGGGTCATCCCTGTGCTTCCGCCACTGACAACGCAGCCCATGCCTGCGGTCATTCCACCCAGATGACTTCCATGCTGGCGGCTCTGGACGCCGTCAATCAGATCATCAGTGACCTTCCCGGTACGGTAACCCTCTACTTCACTCCGGCTGAGGAATTCACCGACATGAACTACCGCCGTCAGGCCATCAGCGAAGGCAAGATCAGATATGCCTCCGGCAAGCAGAACATGCTGGTGGAGCACATCTTCGATGAGGAAGACCTGCTGATTCACCTGCACGCCTGTTCGCAGACCGACAAATATCATTTCTCCATCGGTTCCCGGCTGGCCGGCTTCATCTACAAGCGCATCACTTTCCATGGCAAGACGGCTCATGCCGCCATGGGGCCGGACAAGGGTCATAACGCCCTGAACATGTGCGTACTCTTCCTGGATGCTGTCAACATGCTGAGAGAGACCTTCCGGGAGGAAGACTCGGTCAGGCTGCACGGCATGATCGACAAGGGCGGCGACACCGTCAACTCGATCCCTTCGGAAGTGGTGTACGAATGCTACGTGCGCACCAGCAACTTCCAGTTCCTGTTTGAACTCAATGATCAGATTGACAACGTAGCTAGCCATTGCGCCCAGGCGCTGGGCGGCAGTGCCGAGATCGAAGATACCCCAGGCTATCTGCCCCTGGTTCAAAGCGATGAGCTTAACGAGGTACTCTACCCCAATCTGCTGCAGTTCTATCCAGAGGATCAGATCAAGCATGGCGAAAGCTCGATGGCAGCCGGCGATGTCGGCGACATCGCTGCCTTCAAGCCGCTTATCCAGTACGGCTACTGCGGCATCGGCGGCAATCTGCACGGTGCTGACATGTACATCAAGGATCCTGAGGAAGTCTACATCACCCAGGCCAAGGTTCTGGCTGATACCGTTTACGACCTGCTGGCCGACCCGCAGAAAGTCAGAAAGGTTACGGAAGCCTTCAAGCCTTCGATGACCTATGATCAGTACATTGCTTACCTGGACGGTAAGAGGAAAGGATAAACTATGAGCGACATCACCATGCTTGACTACATCAGGGAAACTCCCGAAGTGATCCTGAACAACATTGACCATGCTGATGAGATCACCTCCCAGCTGGTCGACTTCTACCTTGACAACGGCTACGACGGCATCACCGTCGTCGCTTCCGGTTCCTCCTGCAACGGCACTCTGTGCGCTGAGGAACTGATGAGGAAGTACTTCAGCAGCGTCAGGATCGTCAACCCCTATACCTTCATCCATCACCGTGATGAACTGGGAAAGACGATGCCGCTGTTCATTTCCCAGTCCGGCTGCTCCACCAATACCCTGGATGCCCTGAAGCATGCCAAGAAGAACGGAGCCAAGACCGTCGCTCTGGTGGGACGCGATGACTGCGATGCCAAGAAGCTCGCTGATCTGACCGTCAACTACCGCTGCGGCGAGGAAAAGGTCGGCTTCGTCACCAAGGGCGTTACCTCCCTGGCCGCCTATCTGATGCTCTTCAGCCTGAGAGTTGCCCTGAACAGAGGCAAGCTGAAATACCAGCAGTACCAGGACGCTCTTGAGGAAATGCGGAAGGCCATGAAGCTGCATGTTGAAGCCACCGACCGGACCATCGAATTCTTCAATGATCACCGCGATGCCATCACCGGCTGCAACAAGGTCTGGTATGTCGGCTCCGGTCCGGCTCTGGGTGTTGCTACCGAGGCTGCCCTGAAGACTTCGGAAACCAGCTGCATTCCCGCCATCGCCGATGAGACCGAGGAATTCCTGCACGGGCCCATCTACCCCTGCGATCCCGAAAGCCTGGTCGTCTTCATCGACAACAATGATCATTCTTCTTCAAGACGGGTCATCGACTCCGCTGAAGCCGTCCGCACCATTACCGATCGCGTCATCCTGGTCAGTAATGACGCCAAGAGCGCCGACGCGATCACCCTGCGGCTTTCCGGACAGACCGATTACCTCTACGGCCCGCTCTACAAGCTGGCCGTCATCCAGACCCTCAGCTATCTGCGGACGGAAGCCACCAACAACTTCCATCCCCATGAAAACCTGCTGAAGTTCCGCGATGAAAACAAGGTCAAGACCAAGAGCCGCAACGACCTCTACCTGGATCTGCAGTCCGAAAAGAAGTAAACGGGCATTATCAAGCAAAGGCCGCCTGCTCATGCATGCGGCCTTTTATCATGTGGTTTACTGATCCCTGTTCAACTGATTCAGAATATCATCAAGCTGCCGGAGATCCCCGATCATGTAGTCAGCTGCTGACTGATCCATGCCAAAGGTATTATCCTTCCGGGCCACGACCTTCATTCCGGCGTTTAAGCCGGCCAGAATGCCGTTGACGGAATCTTCGACGACCAGACATTCATCGCTGGTCAGATCAAACTGATCACGGGCATGATAATAAACATCGGGGAAGGGCTTGCAGCGGTTGAACTGATGACCGGAAACGGCCAGATCCAGATATTCGCGGATGCCGCACAGGTCAATCGCCCTGTCAACATAATACTGTGAAGAGGAGGAGCAGACAGCCAGTTTATAGCCTTCCTTTTTCAGCTGACGCAGCACTTCCGGAACTTCCGGAAACATCAGCTGGTCAAAGGGATAGTCGTCGCGCTTGCTGTCCATCAGTTCCACCCATCTGTCCAGCAGTTCGTCCTTGTCATCCCGGGGATCCATGTGCTCTTTCAGAATGGCCCGCCAGTCCATGCCGGCGCCGATTCCGATGATGGACGTGAAGGCGGAAATATCGGTTTTATAATTGTACTCTTCAAGAAAACGGGCGTTCAGCCGCTGTTCATAGGCCTCACTGTCGATCAGTACGCCATCCAGATCAAATAGTATTGCCCTTATCATAAGCTGTCCTCCCGTCTTTCCTGCACTCTTATGATAACCGTTAGCCAGCTGCCTACGCAACGGATATGATTGTCTTTCCCTGAAAAAAGGGAGCCTGCGCTCCCTGATCATCAATCCCTGGTTATTTCTCCCGGCCAGGTTATGATGCCGCCGAATTCCATGACGTTCTCATAGCCCATGGCGGCCAGCTTTTCCGAAGCCTGCTTGGAGCGGTTGCCGCTGCGGCAGTAGACCAGGATCAGCTGCTTCTTGTCAGGCAGAATATCCGGCTCAGAGGTACCGATCTGCTCATTGGGCAGGCAGACGGCGCCTGGAATGTGCCCTTCGGCAAATTCATCCGGTCTTCTCACATCGAGAATGATGTAGCCGCTCTCGCTTTCCATGATCTCCATGGCCTGCTGCTGGGTAATCTGCCTGTATTCTGCTTTTTTCTGACTGCTGCAGCCGCTTATCAGCAGACACAGCAGGATGATCATCGCTCTTTTCATATCCTAGTTCTTATGCCACGGATTGTTCGGGTCCGGATCGGTCGGATCCCAGCCCCGGTTTGGTGAATTGACGTCGATCTGCTCAAGCCACTGTACCGGTATGGTATCGGCAGGATCATCCTTAATGACGACCGTGGTGCCGATCGGACAGTTGTCATAGATCCACTTGACGTCGATGACCCTTAAGCGCACGCAGCCCATCGAAGCCGCGGTACCCAGCTTGTTGTACTCCAGGTATTCCAGTGAATCCGGTTTTCCGTTCTCGAAATAGGGAACCGAATGGAACAGACAGGTCTGAATGATCCGGGTCGCATACTGCCCGTACACGCCGCCGAAGAGCCATTTCCAGCGATAGTTAATCGGCGTCTGCCAGGTGCCGATGCGCTTGGGCGTAGAATCACCGGTCGAGCAGGTGAAGATCTTCAGAAGATCATTGTAGTCACTGCCGTCCCAGCGGTAGATCCTGACCGTCTGGTTGTGAATGTTGACGATCAGCTTGTAGTCATAGCCCTTGGGATGATGTGGATAGACGGATGCGAGATCATTCTTGCTCTCGACGACCGTAAGGGTAAAGTCGGCTTCCGAGCGGTTGCCTGAGGCGTCCTCAGCCACAAACTTAACCGGGTAGATACCGGCTGAGCGATAATCATATTCGCCTTCCAACTTCAAGATGACATGGTCATCCAGATTGTCCTCGACGATGGCATAGGGAAGCAGGTCAATGGTCTCGCCCTTTACGATCTGCTCGCTGTCATGAAGAACTGTTATCACTGGAGCCGTCCGATCCTGAACGTCAACTACGACTTCCCTGCTGATTTCCTCACCGGTATGGATCTGCCGGAAGCGGACCGTGACTGTCTGCTCACCGAGGACGGAAGTATCAATTTCCTCACTGCCATTAAGCAGTTCCACGTTTTTCCCAGAGGTCACCAGATCCCTGATCACCGCCTTTTCTCCATAGGAAAACTCTCCCCTGTCCTTAAGGACGATGTCGTATTTCTGACGTGCCGTAAAATACCGGTAGGCGAAGAATGAACCGCCGGCCAGCAGCAGGGCTAAAATGATTATCAGAGTAATTTTCTTCTTCATGTCCGCATGCTCCCTTACTTCATCAATTTACTAAAGAAACAGGGCTTTGTAAAGCCGGCTGACTTTCAAGGCCCTGCAGTTGTCTCTAGTGTATCTGCGGTCTTTCGATGAACCACTTGCCCTCCTCCAGAAAGAGGTAACGCTGCTGAGAGCCGATGCGGCAGGTGTAGCGCAGGCCCATTCCTCCGCTGCGCAGGGAAGCGGCGGGAACGATCTGGGTGATGCGGTCAATGGCATAGCGGCTGCCGTCTTCCCAGAGGATGTATAACGGCTTGATCTGGCCGGTGCGCTGATACAGACAGATGACGTCAACAAACTGTTTCATGATCTCAATTCCTCTCTAAAAATATGATTCCGGAAAGATGACGTGCTCACCCTTGGGGTCAAAGCTGCTCAGAGGCTGGTCCATCAGCATGGACAGCCGGCGGATGCTGTAGAAGCCATAGCGGCTGCGGATGTCATCGATCGTCCGCTCCAGCCGGCCTTCCTTCTGCCGCTGTTCTTCGTCCGTAAACAGGGACAGCTGTCTTCCGCTCTGCTCAGCGACCAGTTTTCCTGCCCGTACCCCGACACTTCTTAACGGTTTTTCCCAGTGATAGTTGTTTTTGTATAATGTCCTGACCGCCTTCATGATCTCGCTGGCCAGGTTGGTCGGCTCCACGATCATCTGCCGGCTGAAGCACAGCAGCTCGTTGGTGCGCAGGTAGATGCTGACCAGCCGGCACTGGAAGCCATGGTCCCGCAGCCGGGAAGCGACGCTTTCCGCCAGCACATACATGACGATGTCCAGATCCTGCTCAGTTGCCAGATCGCGGTAGCAGGTGACGCTGTTGCCGATGGACTTGATGATCTCGCTGCTGTCATAGCGGGCTACCGGAGAGTCATCATAGCCGTTGGCAAACGACCACAGTACCTCTCCCCACTTTCCCAGTATCTTCCGCAGCATCTTCGGATCGGTCTGCGCCAGCTGACCGATGGTCTCGATGCCGCATTCGGTCAGACGGCGCTGCGAGGACCGGCCGACATACAGCAGCTCTCCGCAGGCCAGCGGCCAGACCAGCTGCCGGTAGTTATCGCGGCTGATGACGGTAGTGAAGTCCGGTTTGCGCAGATCCGAGCCCAGCTTGGCGAAGATCTTGTTGAAGCTGACCCCTACCGAAGCGGTAACTCCCAGCTCACTGAAGATCCTCTTTCTCAGTGTGTCGGCGATCTGCTCACCGGTCCCGTAGATGCCGCTGCCGGTCACATCCAGCCAGGCCTCATCCAGCCCGAAGGGCTCGATCAGGTCAGTATAGTCATGGAAGATCTCCCTGACCCGGCGGGAAAACAGCATGTACCTTGGATAGTTGGGCTTGTAGATGATCAGGTCAGGGCATTTGACCCTGGCCTGCCACAGAGCCTCACCGGTCTGTACCCCGGCTTTCTTGGCCAGCTGGTTCTTGGCCAGAATGATGCCGTGGCGCGCGTCAACGTCCCCGCCGACCGCCATCGGCAGTCCCCGGGTCTCCGGATGGTAAAGTTCTTCCACGGAAGCATAGAAGCTGTTGAGGTCGCAATGCAGTATGACTCTGTTCATATCTGCATTCTAGCATCTACTTGAATCATATTCAATATATAAACTTGATTTATTTTCAATTTTCCGTTATACTGAAACTGGATAAATGGAGGTTACCATTATGGAATTTGCCAGAAACCTGCGCTATCTGCGCCGACTCAACCACATCTCCCAGAACGAACTGGCCGATCAGATGGGCTATAAGTCCTTTACCACCATTCAGAAGTGGGAAGACGGCAGTGCCGTACCGCCCTACAAGACCATTCTGAAGCTGGCGGAATACTTCCAGGTGGAAGTCGAGGACTTCATGCACAGCGACCTGAGCGCCGGACTGAAGAGCGAGATCCCGATCCTGGGCATTGTCCGGGGCGGCGAGCCGCTGGATGCCCAGCAGCAGTACATCGGCTTTGAGCATGTCTATCCCGACGATGCCCGCCATCCTGACTGCTTCTATCTGCAGGTAGTCGGCGATTCAATGAAGGATGCCCGCATCCTGCCCGGCGATCTGCTCTACGTCCACCGTCAGGACTACCTGGACAACGGTGACATCGGCGTCGTATTGCTGGACAATCAGGACGCCACCGTCAAGCAGGTCTTCTTCAGAGACGACTGCATGATCCTGCAGCCGGCCAACGAAGAATACAGCCCCATCATTCTCAGCCGGGACGATGTGCTCTCCCGCAACGTCAGGATCATCGGCAAGGTCCTGCACAACCGCATCAAACTGGCATGAAGTACCTTCTTGTTTATCTGGCAGTCATTAACGCCGCCGCTCTTCTCTGCATGCTTGCCGACAAGCGCAAGGCCGTAAAGGGCAGATGGCGGATCAGTGAGAAAACGCTGTTTCTGCTGGCTTTAGCCGGCGGCAGCGTCGGCGTGCTGGCCGGGATGAAGTGGTTTCATCACAAGACCCGGCACCGTCTGTTTACCATCGGCATACCGGCCATCATCGTGATTCAGCTGGCATTGCTGTACCTGTATCTGAAAGCGAGGAATATGATATGAAGTTATTGAAAGCATTGCTGGTATTCATTCTGATGATGGGCATCAGTACCGCAGGCGTCTCGGCTAATTCTGCCCTGATGTACTGGTATGGCAGCGACAACAATGACGTCTACGCTCTTTCCGAAGACTGCCCGCTGCAGGTCACTAACGAAAAGCTGATATTCAATATCAACGAACTGCCGGAAAGAGGCTACGACAGCACCGAAGCCTTCAACAGCATCGACAGCAGCGTCACCGCCGTCTATACATTCCATAATCCGGCTGACTATGATGTCAATGCGACACTCTACTTTCCCTTCGGAAGCCTTCCCTTCTACGCTCCCGAATTGGATTTCCTGAGCAGCGATCTCTATGCGGTCGTTACTGACGGCAAGCCGGCTGACAAGCAGCTTCGCTATTACTATCAGAGTGGCGAATTCGACATCGCCAAGGCTCTGAACCGTCTTCAGGACGGAAAGATGGATGATCCGCTCTTCAGGGAAGACACGGTGCTGACCAGATATGACTATCGCATCGATACCAACGAGGGCATTTACTGTGCTCTCACCATGGCCAGTGATAAAGTTGCCATTATCAGCCAGCTGAACGGTTATAACGATGATGACGGGAAAATCCGCTTCGGCATTTTCTACTCGCGTGAAGATGACCGGATCTTCAGCCTGTATCTGATCGGCGAAGAAAACTACATTGAAGATGTCCGCTTCTATCAGGCTGCCGATCTCAAGCAGGAGGTCAGCGGCCACCTGACACTGACCGGAAGCGAAAAGATCATGCTGACAGATCTGGCGGAAGAAGTGTTCGACATCGAGGGAATCAGCGAAACCGACCGCTACAACTGCTTCATTTCCTGGCTCAGAGACTCACTCAGCGACTATCCGGTCATTGATCTGCTCAACTGCCGTTATGTGATGCACGACGGCCTGATCTGCGGCTATGTCTACCAGCTTTCCGTTCCGGCCGGCCAGTCCGTCGTCAACGAGGTCACCGCTCCGCTCTATCCAGGCATCGATGGCTACTATGACCCCTTCTATTACGACTTCACTTATCTGAGTTCCCCGGCCAGAACCTGGTCTTCCTTTGGCAGTCTGGACATTGAAATCAGGACTCCCCATTATGTATCTCAGTTCAATGCCGGACAGCTGAACAAGGAGGAAGAAGGCATTTACCGCGCTCATCTGCAGGGGCTGCCGCAGAAGGAAATAACCTTCCGGGTATGTGAGGTGGAGAAGCCCAACCACAACCGCAACAGTTCCTACAACATCATCAGCTGGATGATCCTCGGTTTCTTCGCTCTATGCGTTCTGATCGTCGCCGTTATCCTGGCCCTGATCATCCGGGCGCTGAAGCGCAGACGCAGAAGACATCATTAGTCACAGATAAAACAAAGGCCAGTACAACTGGCCTTTTATCATGTCCTGCATCAATTCCCTGAACAGCGAAGTCTTCACCATCCGGTTCTCTTCGTTGTCGGAAATATGGCTTCACCGGTCTTTTTCTGTCTTTGACAGGATCTCTCTGATCCTGTCCAGATAATCACGGGTATCTCTGATCATCTTCTGCCCGTGTCCGAATCCGTCAAATACCGTTTCCTCGTAATCTATCAGGTGCTTCTTAAGTATTGCATGGGACTTAAGGGCATAAGGTTCCCTGCTTCCGCACCACAGATAGACCTTCGTGTCATCGATCCGAAAACCGTCAGGAACTCTGTAGGTATAGTTTTCCAGAAGATTCGCCTTCATGCTTTCCTGGCTGCTGTTCCAGTACATCAGCTTGAATTCATCCAGATCGCTTTCATCAAGCCCCATGAGGGGAAGTGCCTTCACAAAAGCCCTGGAAGGCATGCCGCCGTTTTTCTGCATTCTGGCAAAAGCCCTGAAGGCCAGCTGCGCGCACAGTTTCCCCTGATGAGCCACATAGACGCCATCCAGTATCGCCTTTTCCGCCTGAACGCCCCGGCGGGAAAGCAGAATGGACATCAGTGTCGCTCCCTGGGAAATGCCGATCACAGCATCCAGCTTTCCGTGATGGTTTTCCGCTACATACCGCTCTATTTCCGCACATTCGCTGCCGAAACTCTGAAAATCCGGTGAATTCTCATAACACCCGGTCATGGCCGGATAGATCACCCGGAATTCCTCTTCCAGCGGTTTGAAGATCTCACGGAATTTCTGCCAGTCGCACAGCATTCCATGCATGACCATTACCGTTTTGCCCGCTGTGCTGCCGTATTCGTGAAACTGCATATGCACCTCCTGATCATGACAGATGAACTCCTTTTTCCTCAGCTTTGAGAGAGGTCACCTTCGACATTTATGTGATACACCCGGGCGCAAGCCTCTTTTCCCGTCTGCCGGCTGACGACCTTGCGGTATTCATTCAGCTGATCAAGATACTTTTCATCCAGATCATCTTCATCAGCGTTCGTCTTGTAGTCTACGACAAACCACTGCTCGCCCCTGCGGTACAGCACGTCGATGATGCCGGTGGTGACGGAATTTTCTCCATCGCGGAAGGAGAAGGGGATCTCGCAGTATGCTTCATCAGCCGACAGCAGTTCACTGAGAATGTCGGGCTCCGTCCCGTTAGCCTGCGGATAGCCGCCTTCATGAACCGTAGTCCATACACTGCGCAGGATGTCGGAATAGTAGTGATCATCCGGCGTATCAAGGCTTGCGCACAGACTGCCGATCAGTTCCTGCCGATCAGCACTGTCAGCTGATGAAACAATGATCTCCATCATCCGGTGAACCAGCGTGCCGATGAGCTTGGGATTTCTCTTCGTACTGACTGTCTCGATTCTTTCCGTAACCGTTTCAATCTCAATGTCGCTCGGATTATGGATGCTTACGGAAGACTGTCGGCTGAGGGAATCGTTTCTGATTATGCTCGCAGACTTATCATAAAGGATCTGCCCATCCGCCTTCTCCGGGACAAACGGCTGCGGCTTTCTGACAGCGAAGGCGTCGGTGAAATCCTGAGAGACAAACTGGGAAAGGTCCTTCCAGGGGTTCTCATCAGCGATAATGAGGATCCTTCCGGCTCTGGTAGCCGCCACATACAGCTGTCTGATCCTTTCCGCTTCCGCTGAAATGGCCTCCCGGTCTTTCTTTCCGAACCTGTCCTTATAGGGAAGATATACGTTATTGTCATCGCTGCTGATCAGCAGCATGTAGCACTTCGGTTCGTCGCCGCTGTACTCAACCCGTTTGCTCGGCGACCTTCTGGCAGCTGTCTTTCTGGTACCGGCCAGAATGACGACCGGAGCTTCCAGACCCTTGACCTTATGCAGGTTGGCCAGATGGACGCGGTCATCGTTCTTTTCCAGGGAAACGCATCTTTCCATCCTGGTCTTATTGCTCATGAGGTCATTGAGATAGCTGACTGCATCCTGACAGCAGGATATCTCGCCGCCGGCTTCCCTTTCTCTCAGCAGTTCCAGCACATAATACACGTATTCCGTATTGCGGGTACCGGAAACCGCGAAGATCCTCAGCTCATCGATCATCTCGGACAGAAGCGCTGAGGGTGAGATGTTCCTGCTTCTGGCGGACAGCCTGTTCAGCAGTTCCGTTTTTTTCTTTACAGATTCATCATCCGGATCAAATACGCCGCCGGACTTCATGTTCCTGATATCCGCCCTGATGGCCATCAGAACTTCGGGAGTAATGCCGAAGATCCGGCTGTTAAGGGCATCATAGAGATAGAAGCCGCTATCCGGATAGACGACCGCCCGGAAGACGGAAACAAGATCACACAGGGCCGGGCATTCATTGAAGTCGATGTCGCCTTCTACCCTGAAGGGAACATGGTTCTGAGTAAAGGCCTTTACGTATCTGTTGAGCTGGGCCTTGCCCGAGGTAATGATCATGATGTCCTTATACCTGATCGCCTTGCCGTTACCGATAAGTATCTCCGGATTGCCGACCAGCGTACTGATCATCTCGAGCACTTCCGGCGAATCATCCTTCACGTTTTCCGGCCGGTATCGGTATACGCCGGTGACAAAGCCGTCGTCCTGGTCCCTGTTTGTGATCATCTCATAGCGGCTCTGATCTTCCGTATCAGCGTTCAGCAGATGCTCTCCGAAGACCGTGTTGAACCACCGGTGCAGAGTAAGGGTCGACCGGAAGTTGGACGTCAGTTTCAGAACTTCGCCGTTGCGTCCGCTGAAAAGGCTTCTGACCTTCTTGAAGGAAGCCACGTCAGCGTTCTTGAAACGGTAGATGGACTGCTTGGGGTCACCGACGATGAACAGCGAACCCGGGTGGGCAATGCATTTCTTCCAGTCGGCATCGAACTGCTGGGCAGCGAGATAGAAGAAGATCTCCGCCTGCATGGGATCGGTATCCTGGAATTCGTCGATCAGGAAGTAACTGTGTCTGCTGAATATGTGGTCGATCAGCTTATGACCGTTTCCGGCATCCTCCCTGAGCATGTCGCGGAGGTACAGCTTGTAGTCAAAGAAAGACAGACTGCCCTGTTTCCGCATGACGCCGGACATTGTGCGCATGCATTCAACCGTGAAATCCAGGGCAATGGTTGCCTGATAGTCGGTCAGTGTTTCCAGGACGTCCCTGAAGCCTTCAGCCGCAAGTTCATACCAGCTGATCTTTCCCCGGCTTTCATGAGGATCCAGACGCCGGAAGGAGGCGCCGAAATATTCCGCGATTCCTTCAAAAGGCCGTACCCTCAGATCGCGGATCTTCTTCAGAGTGTCAAGCACGAAAGTGAAGCGGCTGTCCCAGCTGGCTTCGGCGAGATCCGCAAAGCGGTCCTCAAGAACGTCCCATTCAGGATCTCTCTCCCCGCTGTTCTGTTTCCGGTAGGCGATATCCGGGTTATTCTGCAGTTTATCCAGCAGTTCGATCAGATCAGCCCTGTCCCGGGCAAACTGCCTGTCAACGCTGGCAAACTGCGGCTTTTCGTATACGAAATCCGCATCTCTTACCGAAAGAGTTGCCGTCAGAACTTCCCGGAAGACCTTCTCCGGATCACGCTGGGTATTGACGAATATTCTGAACTTTTCCCGGAGATCAGCGTAGTCATCGCTGACCATGATCCGGGAGTACTCCTGCAGATATCTGTCCACGATGTCGGCTTCCTCAACGACGGTTGAATTGGCGGGGATTGAGGCTTCCAGCGGATGCTCGGAAAGGATCATGTTGCAGAAGGAGTCAATGGTGCCCATGAAGCACGAATCGATGTTCAGCAGAGCTTTCCGGCACCTTTCCCTGGTTTCTTCAGTCTGGACGGTAAGCTGTCCGGGATGGTATTGATCCCGGTGCTCGTCAGCGCTTCTTTCCGAAAGCCTCTTCTGGAAACGGGCATAGAACTCATTCGCTGCCGCCTTGGTAAAGGTGATCGTACAGATCTTCTCTGCCGGAATTCCCTGTTCAACCATTGCCACCATTCTTTCAACCAGCATGGTCGTCTTTCCGGAACCGGCGCCGGCCTCGACGAAGTAATTCCTGTTTACGTTGGTAATTATGTCTCTGCGGGCCTGATCATCACTCATTTTCCGCCACCTCGTCTTCTCTTTCTTTGCCGCAGATGGAAGCGAATCGGCAGTACCGGCAGTTATCCTCATCCGGCAGGCAGGGGAAATGGCCCTCATCAAGGGCGGTCTTTACTTCCATCATCTTTTTGGCCAGCTGCTGCTCCATGGCGTCATCGTAGACACAGTTAACGGTCCGGCGGTAGCGCAGGTACCGGTATGTGCAGTAGGCAATGGGCAGCCGATAATCACGGCTGTACTTCATCATGTATGCGTAAAGGACTACCTGGATGCAGGTATCAATGTCGTTATCGACATGTTCAATCCTTCTCTTGGTCTTATAGTCGGCGATCAGATATCTGCCGTCAGTGTCAATTTCCACCCGGTCAGGAATACCGAAGATCTCGATTCCGCTCTCCCGGTGAGTCACTCTGACTGTCTTTTCAGCGGCCAGTATCCGGTTGTGCGGGTCGTTGCGGTAACCGTTGACGGCCATGTTCATGAATTCCTTTCTGGCCACTTCGGCAGCTTCAGCGTTGACCGGCGTTCTGGTTTTCAGGAAATTAGCAAACATGTCTTCAGCATGCCTTTTGAATTCGCCGGGACTCACATCGGGATCAGCCGCGAGATACTCCATGGCTTCATGGACCAGCGTACCCATGTCACGGGCATCAATGACCGTAAACGGATCGTCCGGATCCGGTTCTTCGATTCCCAGAATGCTGGTGAGGTAGAACCTCTTGGGACAGCTGAAGAAAGACTCCAGGGCTGAGGGTGAGAATGATCTGATGCCCTCGTACGGACGGTCAGTTACGTCACCCCGCGGGATCTGTTCGATCATCTGTTCCGGCGTCAGCGAACTGATGACCTGCGATGATACGGAAAGCCGGTTCTGCAGATATGAGGTCTCTCCCTTTTTCAGCAGTTCCTCAAAATCTTCAATGCTGCCGTCAGGATTCTGTATCCGGTAGATTTCAAACAGCACCGAGGAGGCGTTTTCCTCCTTGATCGCTGCCATGTCATAGCAGGAATAGGAAAGCCTGATGTCAGCGCCGATGGCGCTGTTCAGTTCCAGCAGATTGAACAGGTCGCTCTTCTTTCTTTCGATCAGTCTTGAGGACAGGGGAACGTCATTACCGTACAGCTTCAGATCATCATCCAGCAGCAGGTAGTTCTCCCTTACCGTTCCCGGGAAATTGCCGGCGGACAGGCCGATGACAAACAGATGCCGGCGGCAGCAGGACAGCGCGCCCGGGATGTCGGTTACTATCAGGCTGCCCTGACGGCTGGTTGATCTGCCGACCCGGTTGGAAACAACGGTGTCATAGACATCGGCATAGCTGCCTTCCGGATTGTAGCGCAGATAACCGGTTATTACATTGGTGATCAGACGGAGCGCTTCTTCGTCCTCACTGCTGCGGATCAGGGCGTACTCGCTGATGAACGAACAGCAGTCCCTTCCCAGTTCCTGGGCCAGCAGGCGGATGACTTCCGGATCGATCCGGTCGTCTTTGCCGATCAGCGGAAGGTAATCAGCAGCTCTCTGCAGGTTGGTTTCCCGGTCGGGGCCCAGTTTCAGCTGCCCGACTCTGTCGACCGTGTTTCTGAAGATCCGATAACCGGTCTCCTGCGGCAGTTTTGCCTGAAGTCCGGCCAGGTCAAAGCAGGGGGCATAAAGCATCGCCATCAGCGGATCAGCGCCGTGATAGCCGTTGACGTCCCACTGGTGATAGAGCTTCAGCAGCCTGTAAGGATTGGTGTTGGTTATGCTGATGCCGTCGGCAAAGGCGGCATTTATATCGTATTTCTGACAGTATTCAAGCAGCAGCTGGCCGTATTTCTGCCTGTCGGTCACCGCGATCACGCAGTCATCCAGACTGATGTTGTTCGCAAATATGTAATTAAGGGTATTCTCAACTTCGTTGGAATTGCCGTAGGCCCTGATGAAGCTGACATTTTCGAAAGGCCGGCGCTGGACGCCGAACAGTTCACACAGACTCATTTTCCTGACCCCGTCTTTCGAGAGCACCCGCAGAAGCTCCGCTTCCAGCGGCAGCAGCGGGAATTCCTGAAGCTCAATGAATTCAGCTTCCGCTGCCGGTCCCTTTTCAATGGCCTGCCTGATGACATCGATGCTGTCCCTGCGGCCGGCCAGCATTTCCCGGTAGCGGTCATATACTTCCAGAAGACTGCGGTTCTTCTCAGCGAAACTGCTCTCCCGGACCAGTTTCTCCATCTGCTTACGTTCATCAGCGACTATCAGGCTGCGCAGCAGCTTCAGTGCCCGGGCGAGGTTTACGGCATCGGCAAAGGAAGCGTTACAGAAGGCGGGAACCTGTTTCATGCAGCTGCTGATCATGTACCGGCTCTCGCTCTCGCTTACGGCCGGATCGCCGATCACGCCCTTTCTCATTAACATGTCGTCAGCGAGCGAGAAGGCGGAACTGTAGATCCGGACGGCAAAAGAACCCTGTCCGTGCAGGGCCAGGCTTCTGATCATTTCGGTACGGTCAGCTCCCGGAGCAAGAATGATGGTTTCTCTTATCATATTCCTCAGCCTCATTCGTCTTATGGCTTAATTATATCACAGTAGCGTTTCCTGACGCTGTCCGAAAAAAGGTACGGAAAACGGCAGCTCCGGCTGCCGCTGTTTCAGTTTCCTTTAACATTCTATTCTTCTGTTTCTCCATAGAGGTCGTATTTCTCAGCTGCGGTTATCCTTACCCGGACGAATTCTCCGGGCTGAAGGTAGCGGTTGGAAGTGAAGAAGACATGTCCGTCAATGTCATCGGGAGCGTGCATCCAGCCCCGTCCCTGCCAGTAGGGGGAATTCATGCTCTTCTTTCTTTCCGTCAGTACTTCAATGGTCTTTCCCACGTAACGCTGATTATTCTCCAGGGAGATCTCTGCCTGCCGGCTCATGAGCCTGTCCAGACGTCTTTGTGCAACCTCGCCGTCAACCTGATCAGGCAAGCGGTAAGCACCCGTTCCCTCTTCGCGGGAATAGGCGAAGGCGCCAAGGCGGTCCCATCTGATCGCTTCCGTCAGATCCATCAGCTCCTGGAAGTCCTCTTCCTTCTCCTGCGGGAAGCCGACGATCACCGTCGTGCGCAGGATCGGATCGGCGAACTTTTCCCGGATGTCGCTGACCGTCTTCAGAATGTCCCGCTTTCTGCCCCGGCGGTTCATCAGCTTCAGGATGCGGTCACAGCCATGCTGGGAAGGAATGTCGAAATAGGGGATGACCTTTTCCAGTGAGGCCATGGTATCAAGCAGACCGTCATAGATCTCATCAGGATACATGTACAGCACCCTGATCCAGTGGAAATCCATCCTGTTGAGTTCAATGAGCAGTTCGTGCAGTCTCAGCTGTCCGTAGAGATCCTTTCCGTACATGGTGGAATCCTGGGCGATGATGTTGAGTTCCCTGACCCCAATGGCTTCCAGCTGCCTGGCGTTTTCCAGCACCTGTTCAAAGGGAACGGACTGATAGCGTCCCCTGATCAGGGGAATGGCGCAGAAGGTACAGTGGTTGGAGCAGCCGTCGGCGATCCGCAGATAGGAAGTATACGGTTCGGTGGCCAGCACGATCTCCTTCTGGCAGACGGTTTCACTGCGCAGCGTCTCATTGAGGATCTTTTCCATGTCGCGGTATTCGTCAATGGAGATGAAGCGGTCTACTTCCGGCAGTTCCGCTTCCAGTTCCTTGCGGTAGCGCTGGACCAGACAGCCCATGGCGATCAGACAGCGGCAGCGGCCGGCCTTGTAGTCCGCCATCTCCAGGATCGTGTTGATGGATTCCTGCTTGGCGGACTCGATGAAACCGCAGGTATTGACGATGATGGCGTCAGCCTTCCGGGGGTCCGAAACAAAGCAGTGACCTGCCGCCTTAAGGAACGACAGGGCATTCTGCGTATCGATGAGATTCTTGGAACATCCCAGAGAAACCAGTCCTATTTTCATGAAAAATCACCCACCATCATTTTAATGGAATTCATTTATAAAATCACTCAATTCACCAAAAAAATGTTGAACAGCGAAAATTAAGATGCTATAATGTTCAAGCATGGCCCTGAGGGTGGCTATCGGGATGTCGCACAGCTTGGTAGTGCACCTGGTTTGGGACCAGGGGGTCGCAGGTTCAAATCCTGTCATCCCGACCATGTGGCGGGATAGCTTAGTTGGTTAGAGCGCTCGGTTCATACCCGGGAGGTCGTGAGTTCGAATCTCACTCCCGCTACCATTTATCTTATGGACCCTTAGCTCAGTCGGTCAGAGCAACCGGCCCATAACCGGTCGGTCGTAGGTTCGAGTCCTACAGGGTCCACCACGGAGGAATACCCAAGTGGCTTAAGGGTCCGGTCTTGAAAACCGGTAGGTCGGGAAACTGGCGCCAGGGTTCGAATCCCTGTTCCTCCGCCATCACATCGCGAGGTAGAGCAGTCTGGTAGCTCGTCGGGCTCATAACCCGGAGGTCGTTGGTTCAAATCCTTCCCTCGCAACCATGGTTCAGTAGCTCAGTTGGTAGAGCAGCGGACTGAAAATCCGCGTGTCGCTGGTTCA
>JAGAFL010000006.1:0-3104 GCA_017612595.1 Erysipelotrichaceae bacterium
ATCATCAGAAAAAAGTATCGCTTTTCACTTGGCAATAGCTTAAGTTAAGGAGAAAAACTTGCAGAAATTATCGTGCTTAGTCGAGATCGAACACCGCAAAGACCAGCTGACCAGCGCCGAAAGGAAAGTCGCCGAATTTATTTACCGTAACCCGGAGGAAACGGTAAGGATGAACGTTGACGCCCTGGCGGACAGCTGCCAGGTTGCCAAGTCAGCGGTCACCCGCTGCTGCAAGTCCCTGGGCTTTTCCGGCTACAAGGAACTGCGGATCTCCCTTGCCGGGGACATCAGCCGCCGCTCCCAGACCTACTTGTCAGCCATCAGCGCTTCGGACAGCAGCCTCTCGGTAGCGGAAAAGGTATTCTCCGCTCACATCAAGACATTGCAGGATACTCTCAGCCACCTCAACATGGCCGCCATGGACGCCATTGTGGAAGCCATCGTCAGGGCCCGCAACATCTATATCTACGGCATCGGCTCCAGCGGCGTAATGGCCAAGGACCTTCAGCACCGGCTGTTTCAGGTAGGCTATCCGGCCATGTGCATCACCGATCCGGCGACCATGCGCGATTCGGCAATGAACATGACTGAAGAGGATCTGGCCTTTGCCTTCTGCGACAGCGGAAAGACCCAGCTGACCGTGGATGTCATGAACTTTGCGAAAGAAAAGGGCGCGGTAACGGCCTGTCTGACCAGCTATGCCGGCAGTCCGGTCTGCGATCCCTGCGACTACGTGCTGGTGACGACCTGCAACGAGTTCAAGTACCCGATCGAGTCGGTCACTTCCCGGGTCGCCCGGATCGCCGTCATCGACGCCCTGACCATCGCCCTGTCGATCAGAAACTACGGGCGGTCACTGGAAAAAATGAATGCCACCGCCGAAAATGCCGGCATGCTGCGGATCAGCGCCGCCAGGAAATAGATTAAGGAGAAAACGCTTATGAGTGTCAACATCAGGATCGAACACGCCTTGAAGAAATACGGCGAAAACACGGTCATTCCCGACCTTTCCCTTAACATCAGACCGGGAGAGTTCTTTACCCTGCTGGGTCCCTCCGGCTGCGGCAAGACCACCCTGTTACGGATGATCGCGGGCTTCAACACCATTGAAGGCGGCGAGTTCTATTTCGGCGACAAGATGATCAATGACCTGAACCCGGCCAAGCGCAACATCGGCATGGTCTTCCAGAACTATGCCATCTTCCCGCACCTGACGGTAAGAAAGAACGTTGAGTACGGCCTGAAGAACCGCAAGGTTCCCAAGGACGAAATAAAGAAGAAAACCGATGAGATCATGAAGAAGATCCACATCGACGAATACGCCGACCGGATGCCGGAGAGGCTTTCCGGCGGTCAGCAGCAGCGCGTGGCCCTGGCCAGAGCGCTGGTCATCGAACCGGACGTCCTGTTAATGGACGAACCGCTTTCCAACCTGGACGCCAAGCTGAGAGTGGAGATGCGCAACGTCATCAAGCAGATCCAGAACGAAGTGGGCATCACCAACGTCTACGTCACCCATGACCAGGAAGAGGCTATGGCCGTTTCCGACCGCATCGCGGTCATGCATGACGGCGTCATTCAGCATGTCGGCACCCCCAAGGACATCTATCAGCGCCCCGCCAACCTCTTCGTCGCCAGCTTCATCGGCCGCACCAACCTGGTCAATGGCAAATTAACGGTCAAAGACGGCAAGTGCACCATCAGCCTGCCGGACGGCTACCGGTTTGAGATGGACAACATCCTGGAAGAGGAAAGACATGATCAGGACGTCATCCTGGCCATCCGGCCGGAAGAGCTGGTCATTAATGACCGGGAAGGCATTCAGGGCAAGGTCCATGATTCCGTCTTCCTGGGTCTCAATACCCACTACTACGTCTTAAGCGATGCCGTTCACTGCATCCATACCGAAGACAAGGACGACGACCGCTTCGAGCTGATCCAGGAATCGCTGATCGACGAGATCATTCCCAACGGAACCGCTGTCCGCCTTAAGATCAAGAAGGAAAAGGTCAACGTCTTTACCGCTGACGGCGGTAAGAACATCGTCAAAGGCGTCAAGGACGAGAGGATCTAGGAGGCGGCTCATGAAGAAAAAGTACAACAAGCAGCGCCGGGGATTTGAGATCTGGACCGTGTTTACCTGGGTGATCATCGCCCTGTTTCTGGTCTTCTTCATCTATCCGCTGGCCAACCTGCTGAAGCAGGCCTTCTTCGATGCCGACGGCTTCACGATGAAGAACTTCATCAAGTTCTTTTCCAAGGCCTACTACACCAATACCATCAAGAACAGCTTCAAGGTCTCCATCCTGACCACCCTGTGCGCCTTACTGATCGGCATTCCCTATTCCTATTTCTATTCCTTCTACAACATCAAGGGGCGCAAGCTATTGATCATCGTCAGCGTCATGTGCTGCATGTCCGCTCCCTTTGTCGGGGCCTACTCCTGGACGCTGCTGTTAGGCCGCTCGGGCGTTCTGACCCAGGCGTTTGCGAAAATAGGCATCAGCATTCCGACCATCTACGGCATGGGCGGCATCATCCTGGTTCAGGTCAGCAAGTTCTACCCGCTGGTACTGATCTACATGAACGGCGCCTTCCGCAACATCGACAGTTCGCTGATGGAAGCCAGCGAGAATCTGGGCTGCACGGGCATCAAGCGCTTCTTTACCATCGTGCTGCAGCTTTCCATGCCTACCGTACTGGCGGCGGCTCTGCTGGTATTCATGAGAGCCTTTGCCGACTTCGGCACCCCGATGTTAATTGGCGAGGGCTTCAAGACCTTCCCGGTGGAGATCTATTCGCAGTTTGTCGGCGAGATGGCCGATGACTGGGGATTCGCCTGCGCGATCAGCTGCCTGGCCATCGTCATCACCGGCGTCATTTTCTGGATCCAGAAGTTTGCGACCGAGAAGTACAAGTTCTCCCTCAACGCCCTTCATCCGATCGAAAAGAAACAGCCCAAAGGCATCATGGGCATCCTGATGCATCTGTACTGCTACATCGTCTCCGCCATCGCCTTTATCCCTCAGCTTTAC
The DNA here is from genome assembly GCA_017612595.1 of Erysipelotrichaceae bacterium. Lineage (GTDB taxonomy): Bacteria > Bacillota_I > Bacilli_A > Erysipelotrichales > Erysipelotrichaceae > UBA1783. The sequence continues at coordinate 3,036 of JAGAFL010000006.1, forward strand.
GTCATCTACAGTTCCTTCCGCAACTGCAACGAAGTGTTCTTCCTGCCCGGCTTCTCGCTGAAGAGCTAC
>JAGAFL010000070.1:0-3703 GCA_017612595.1 Erysipelotrichaceae bacterium
CCAAATCTTCCAGAGCCCTGGCATAGAAGGTTTCATAGTCCTGGTAATAGGTAGTGTAGACCGGCGAACAGGTCTCGCTGTCTTCGTGGAAGACGTACTGGGTCGGATTGATCTGATCGTAACAGATCAGTTCATCGGACTGCCACAGGTAGCCCATCCGGTAGTCCTCACGGCTGTTGAGCGTCCGGCACAGCAGATACAGGAAGTTCAGATAGAATTTCGTGCCGGTTTTCTTGGAGTACTCCACCAGATCGCTGACGTCCACTCTGGCGGTCATCGATGTCGAGCACTTGCAGTCCTGCGTAAAGTGGCGGTAGACGCCCTTGCGGTAGTATTCATCCTTATTGATCACCCGATAGTTCATGCTGACCTCCTGCGCGGTTTTACCTTCTTCATCATTTTACCGCATTCTCCCGGAAAAAAGCAGCGTAACCGCTGCCGTTTTTCTAAATTCTGACCTGCATTCTGATGTCCTCATCCTGCTGGCCGGTTTCCCTCAGCAAGGCCAGGTAGGCCAGGTAGTTCAGGACTTCTCCAGTGTCCTTCATCACGACGATGGGGCTGGGCCCGATGGACATGCTGTCGCTTTCCTGAATGAACATGTACGCCTTCCGGGTCTCCGAATAGATGTCGACCTCCGGGTCCTTTCTTCTGGCGATCTTCAGTGCCTGCTTAAATGTAATCATTTCTTGTCTCTCCTTACACTTACAGGTTACCTCTCTTTATCGCTGTGATGGTCGCCCAGGGAGCGACATTTTCCTTAACAGAAGATCTTCAGGATGGCTTCAACGCACTGACGGTGATCAACTTCCATGACGCAGCCCATCACCGGCCAGTCCTCATGCTGAAGGCGCTTGTCGATCAGGATCTGCCCGGAAGTGTAACGGCCCTGGGTCTCCACCTCAGCGGGCCAGTATTCCACTCTTCCCATCTGCGGCTCCAGCGCCAGCAACATCGCCAGCGGATCATGGACCGGACAGCAGTCCACCATGCCGGAAGCCTCGTGATTGAAGGCGAAGTAACCGATCAGCGCCTGACGCAGATAGCGGACTGCCGCCTGGTTTTCCGGCCGGCAGTTTTCCGCCAGCCAGTTGAGGTCATCAGTGGTCAGCTCCGTGGTCTGGGTGACGTCCAGACCGACCTGCACGATGTCAAAACCGGCCTTCAGCACCCGGTGAGCCGCCAGCGGATCGCCGCCGATGTTGGCCTCGACGAAGGGGCCGACGTTGCCTTCGTGGTAGATGGTTCCGCCCATGAAAACCAATTTGTCGATCAGCTCAGGCAGGTTGGGTTCCCTTTCCAGCGCCAGGGCGACGTTGGTCATCCTCCCCAGGGAAACCAGGGTCAGCTCGCCGGGATTTTCCCGGGCCAGCTTGACCAGCAGATCGGCGGAAGTGAGTCCGCAGAGCTTCCTTTTGCTGTCAGGCAGCTGGACGCCGCCGATGCCGTTGGCCCCGTGGACATTGACCGCGTAGTGGGCTTCCCCGGCCAGCGGCTTATTCTCTCCTTCGGCGATCATCACCTCAGGATAACTGATCAGATCAAGGATCTTCATGGAATTGAGGGCGGCCTGATGGGCTGAGCAGTTGCCGAAGACCGAACAGATGGCCTCGATCTTCACATCTTTTCTCAAGCCGGCATATAACAGAGCCAGGGACTCGTCGATTCCGGTATCGCAGGCAATTATCAGTCTCTTCATAACTCATCTTTCTCCGATCTTTCCGGACTTTCTTTCGTAGAGGTATCTTTCGTCGATCTGGACATGATACTCTCTTGCGATGGCCCTGAAGCCCTCCGGGGTAATGGTATTTAGCTTGCGGTCTGACATGCTCATGACCTTCACCAGCATTTCCGCCGCCTTTTCGACGGTCTGCATCAGGCCGAAGGCCTCGTCAAAGTCGTGGCCGCAGACGAACATGCCGTGATGATACCAGATCGCCACGTTCTGGCTCTTCATGATCTCGGCAGTCCGGACGGCAATATCCCGACCGCCGGGGACCATCCATTCCACCACGCCGATCCCCTGAGGGAAGACGATCGGGCATTCGGTCTCCATCTCCCAGATCTCCCGGGTGAACACTTCCCCGTCCAGGGGCAGCACGAAGGTCAGAGACACGGTATTGGCCGGATGAGCGTGATAGACCACTCTCATCTCCGGATCGCGGTGCTTCAGCACCTCCAGATTCATCAGGTGGGAAGGCAGTTCGGAAGTCGGCCGGCCGCCGTTTACCAGTCCCCAGACGATTTTGTATCTGGTGCCGTCCTCATTCAGCCGGATCACCGCCACATTGTCAGCGAAATCCAGCTGCACGTTGCACATGTACTTGCCGGAACCGGTGACCATGAAGTATTCGTTCTTCAGATCCGGCACTTCCGTGCCGATGTCCTGCCATGGGGCATCCTCGTTGAGCAGATCCCTGATCTGCTCAACTTCTTCATCCCGCATGCGGTAGGAAAGGTTTCCCCCGTTGCGTTCATGCCAGCCCTGATCGTAGCCGTCCGTGCATATCTTGGTAAAGTCCTTCATCAGTTTCGTATCCATGTCATGCCTCTCCTTGCGAATGTTTTTCCTGTCACAGTTTCTTTCAGTTGCCCCTGATCATGGTAATGACGCCCTTGAGGAAATGCCCGTTGGCGATCTGCACCATGCCCTTGAAGATGCCGCTTTTGACCCCGGAGCCGATGGCCATCGAGCGGATCGGCGCGTTGATGGCCGAATTCATCATCATCCGGAATTCCGGATTCTCGTAATCGATCCTGCCGCCGCAGCGCTTGGCGATCGTCGATTCAACAGCCTTATACATGATCTTCATGATCAGCGAGTGCTCCTTCATCTGTTCCACGCTGTTTTCCATCGTGTACTGGCCTCTGATCGACTTTCCGGGCTGATACTTTTTTCCGTACATTCTTTCCCAGCCGGCCTGATCCGGAGTACCCTTCAGGGTCTCGTACCAGCTGCCGGGCTGCCACTGGGGTATCCTGGCCTGCTGACCATCGACCTCGATGTCCCTGCGGAAGACGATGTCGCGGCTGGAAGTACCGATCTCGACGCGGTAGCTGCCGGCGATCTTCCGGAAACCCTCATCCCACAGGCTGAAGTCTTCGTCAGTCAGCCGGAAGCTGACGGTCTGCGATTCACCTGGCTTCAGATAGACTTTACTAAAATGGCGCAGTTCTCTGAGCGGCCGGTGCAGACCGGGATCATTCTGGCCGACATACAGCTGCACGACCTGACCGCCGGCCGTCTTGCCGGTATTGGTTATCTTAACAGTCACCTGACCGCCGCTGATTCGGAAATCCTCAAGCCGGAAATCGGTATAGCTCAGGCCATGGCCGAAGGGCCATCTGACCTTCATGTCCGCCTTGTCGTAGTAGCGGTAACCGACATAGATGCTCTCCAGATAGAGAGCGTCATCGCTTCTGGCATAGTAAGGTGCGGAAACCACGTCCTCATAGTGATACGGCCAGCTTTCCGCCAGCTTGCCGGAAGGATCTGCCAGCCCGAACAGCAGGTCAAAAACGGCTTTACCGGCGCCCTGACCGGGAAGGCCCATGTACAGCACCGCCTTCACCTGATCAGCCCAGTCGCATTCCACCGGACTGCCGGTCAGCAGCACGACGGCGGTATTGGGATTGGCCCGGGCAGCTGTTTCAATCATCTGAACATGTCCGGCCGGCATCTTCATGTCATCGCGGTCAAAGC
>JAGAFL010000071.1:0-4228 GCA_017612595.1 Erysipelotrichaceae bacterium
ACCCTGGCACCGTGCCGGCGGGCTTCTCTCAGCGGCTGCAGATCCTGAAAGGAAGTCTTCAGGATCCTGGCCAGGGAATAGATGTATTCCGCTTTATTCAGCAGTTCCTGCATCTGCTCATCGACTTCAAAGAACGGCCTCTGCGGGTCGATGACATAGATGCACTTTTCCCCTCCGCACTGCATGATCAGGCAGCTGCCGTTGACCACGTCCTGCCCGTAGCGTATCCGGCTGACATCGATGCGCTTTTCTCTTAAGGTCTTTACCAGCAGGTCCGTTCCCCCGTCGTTTTCCTTCAGATAATCCAGCACCACGCAGTCAAGCCCCGCAGCCTGGGCCACGGCCCCGACGTTCAGCACGCAGCCGCCGACCTTCTGATACAGCGGGGTGCAGATGCAGGCATCCCCGGGCTTTAAAAAGGTCTCTGTCTGATAGAAGTGATCGATGTCGCTGCCGGCGACGGCAAGCAGGTAATCATGCATTTTCCGCTACCTCCCGCAGTTCTTCCGCCATCTTTTCCAGGTCAAAGCCGTTGACTTCGTTGATCGTCTTCAGCATTTCCTCATCATGATAGCCTTCATAGGTCCCGGCCATGGCGCCCGCGATGGTTGCCACGGTGTCGGTATCATTGCCGGCGTTTACTCCCATGATGATCGCTCTCATCGTATCGCCTCCGCTGCCGGCCAGAAAGCCGAAGGCGCTGGGCACCGCTTCCGCAGCGGCCAGGCCGGTGCCGATGATCTCTGACATCTTCTTCATGACCGTCAGGTCATCACCCTCATGTTCTCTGCCGATCCTGACGGCCAGTCTGATCCTTTCGTATACGGAAGGCGTCGACATCTGAACGCCGTGTCTTTCTCCTTCCTTAGCCCCCTTCAGCCCGGCTTCGATGATGGAATCCAGGCTGGCATCGTCAGCCAGAGCGGCGCTGACGGCAGCGGCTACCGCGCAGGCTGCGGAGAGGGAAGTGGAATTGTTGTGGGTAGGCCGACATATTACAATGGCATCCCTGATGGCCCTGTCTACATCGCCGTTACTGGCCAGACCAACCGGCGCGATCTTCATGGCGCTGCCGTTGGTGGCCTTGCTGTTGTCAACAGCCATGACAAACGCCGGAACAGTGATTTCCTGTCCGCGGATCCGGTCGACTGCCGCCCGGGTCGTCGGGCCGGCCAGGGCATAGAAGGGCGTTTCTGCCCACTTCAGCAGAGCCTCATTTGCGGTCTTTTCATTCACCTTTCCGCCGCAGTCAATGATTGCCTGGGCGGTGTAGTAGGCAAGTGAAAAGTCGTCGGTAACGCTGCCGGCGGGAAAGCCATGCGCAAAGACGTCTTCAGGCGGGGTAAGGAAGGAAGTCACCAGACCTCCGAACTTCTCAATTATCTGCTGCGTGGACCGGGTTTCCGTCGGCGCGCCCATGGCATCACCGACTGCCGCTGCCAGCAATCCTCCGAGGATCTTTCTCTGCTTATTCATGATCTTTGTTCTCCCTTTATAAGTTAATTATACATTCCGGATGGCCGAAAAGTCTTCAGCCGCACTGAAAAACAGGGCCAGGCCCTGTTATTTCATTTCGATTTCTTTTTTACCGGGATCCAGATGGCGCTGCGGTAATCGGGATCGGTCTTTTCTCCGGTGCAGTCATACCATTCCACGTTGGCGTTGCCGCACAGTTCGTAGTCGGGATTGCCCGGCAGCCATTCGCTGAAGATCCTGGTATTGACGCTCTGCAGAGCTTCCGGAAGCGGGCCGACGCAGTTGAACACCGCCCATTCGCCGCGGGGGAACTCATACAGGGTCATCCCCTCGGGCACTTCACCGCCGGCATAGCGGCCGGCAATCAGATAGCGGAAGCGGTCTTCACCGATGTCGTCAATGCAGACACCGTATTCACCGATGCAGTTGTCGATCAGCGCCTTTTCACAGGCGTTGGCCGGCGGATTTCCGGCATATACGTTACAGGCATACTTCTCACAGATTTCATCCCAGTATTTCGGCACTTCCTGATAGGCGGTCTCGTTGTCAAAGACTTTCTCAAAGCCGATCACCTTAAAGGGAAACATCGGCACGATCTTGTAATCCATGCTTTCACCTCCATTAAGCGATATGTTTACGGTCAGCGGCAGAAAGGTTCGGTAGCCGGCCCCTTCACGGACCTGCGACGGGGTATTGCCGTGAAAGCGGGCGAAGGCTCTGGCAAAGCTCTCTGAGGTCTCATAACCGTAACGGCCGGCGATCTCCGTGATCCTGTCGTCGCTGTTCCGCAGATCCAGCGCTGCCTGATAGAGCCGGCGGTTACGCAGATACTCACCGATGCCGCAGCCGGTCACCAGCGAGAAGCCCCGCTGAAGAAAGAACGGGGAAAGGTAAACCTGATCGGCGACATCCTGAGCGCTGATGTCATCCTGCAGATGCGCTTCCATGTAGTTTATTGCCTTACGGATGCTGGTCAGCCATTCCATCTCTTCTTCCTCCCTGTCCTGACATATTCACTATACCGCACGGCGGGGACAAATGCCTGTCATTTTGTGCTCTGTTCTGTCCGAAGGCAAATTATGATATACTTAACTCGGAAAAAGAGAGATGAATTATGGAAGAAGTAATTAAGATAAACGGCGGAAAACTGCTTGACGGAACCATCAAGGTTTCCGGAGCCAAGAACGCAACTGTTGCCCTCCTACCGGCCTCTGTCATGGCTTATCAGCCGGTCAGGATCTCCGGCATTCCCAACATTTCCGATGTGGAATCGCTGAAGGAGATCATGCGGTACATGAACGTTGACGTTCAGGAACTCAGCAGCAGCGAGCTGCTCATCGACCCCAGCGGCATGGAAAACCGCGTTCTCGACCTGGATGCCGTGCGCAAGCTGAGAGCCTCCTACTACTTCATGGGCGCTCTGTTAGGCAAGTATAAAAGAGTCGTCATGCGCATGCCGGGCGGCTGCGATCTCGGCCCCCGCCCCATCAATCTGCACCTGAAGGGCTTCGAAGCCCTGGGCGCTCACATCACCTACGATGAACAGACCATACCCAACGACATCATCATCACCATTGAAGCCGAAGAACTGGTCGGCACCAGGATCTATCTTGACTTCGCCTCGGTAGGCGCCACCATCAACATCATCATGGCCGCCGTTTATGCCAAGGGCCGTACCATCATCGAAAACGCGGCCCGGGAGCCGGAGATCATCGACTGCATCAACCTGCTCAACCGCATGGGCGCGGTCATCCGCGGCGGCGGTACCAGCCGGGTCGTCATTGACGGCGTTGAGACACTGGGCGGCTGCTTCCACGAGATCATTCCCGACCGCATTGAGGCCGGAACCTACATCATTCTTTCCGCTGCCATGGCCAACCACGTCTGCATTGAAAACGTCATCCCCTATCACCTTGACTCTCTGATCTCAAAGCTTAAGGAAATGGGCGTAAACATCGTCTCATCGCTGGACAAGGTCGACGTTTATTCATCGCCGTCCCTGAATGCGGTCGACATTACGACCATGCCCTATCCGGGATTTGCGACCGACCTGCAGTCTCCGCTTTCCGCGCTGATGACCAAGGCGGAAGGAACCTCCACCATCCTGGAGACCATCTACCCGGAACGCTTCAAGGCCTGTGAACAGCTGGAGAAGATGGGAGCCAGCGTTCAGATCGAGATTCCTCAGGCTCAGATAACTGGCATTACCGGTCTGCATGGCTGTGACGTGACGGCTACGGACCTGCGCTGCGGTGCTGCTCTTGTCATAGCCGGCCTGATGGCCGACGGCACGACGACCATTCACGAGATCAAGCACATTGACCGCGGCTACCAGGACATCGTCAGCAAGCTCAGAAATCTGGGGGCTGACATCTGGAGAGAACACATCGACTGATCATCTGTCCAATCAAGACAAAAGCGCCAGTGGCGCTTTTTCATATCTGTTTACTTGCCGCTTTTCAGGTTGGGCTTGGTCGAGCTCTTCTTCAGCGAGATGTCCAGCCTCTTCAGTTCATTGTAGGTGTTCTGGACCTGCCGGCTGATCTCTTCCGTATCCACGCCGCGGTTGCGAAGGTCCCGGAAGATTTCCCTGACCGCATCCGCGTACTTGTTCTTATACTGAGTGTTCAGCTTCTTCCAGTTGATGTTCCGAAAAAGAGCGGCCGTCTTCGGTTCGTAGGACAGTTTCCCCTGCAGCATCAGTACCGCCAGGATCGGATAACCGGCATAGGACTGCCAGTAGGAGCCGTTG
>JAGAFL010000072.1:0-2686 GCA_017612595.1 Erysipelotrichaceae bacterium
ACAAGATCCTGTTTGACGCCAATCCGAAGTCAATTGGCGGCAGCATGCCCGGTGATGACTTCTATCCGGGTGAATAAGCATCTAAAGAGAATTCTGGCACTGGCGTTCTGGTTGCTGGTCTGGCAGCTGTGCGCTATGAAGGTTGGCAAGGAACTCATCCTTCCCAGCCCTTTTGCCGTTGTAAGGACATTGGCTGCTCTGGCAGGTCAGACAGACTTCTGGCTCAATACGGTCACCACGATCGTCAGGATCATTTCCGGTTATCTGCTTGGTGTCATAAGCGCTGTCATTCTGGCTGTGCTTACCTGCCGATTCGAGATTGCCGATACGCTGATATCGCCAATCATCCGGGTGGTCAGAGCCACACCGGTCGCCAGTTTCATCATCCTGGCCTTGTTATGGATGGGCAAGAGCAACGTTCCCGTACTGATGTCCATGCTGATGGTCATACCGGTCGTCTGGGAAAACATCACCGCTCAGTATAAGGCAACGGATAAGAACCTGATCGAAATGGCTAAGGCTTACAAGCTGTCTGACTGGAAAAAACTGCGCTACATCTACGTACCATCAGCCTTTCCGGGCTTTCTCTCCGGCTGCCTGACAGCCATGGGACTGGCCTGGAAGAGCGGTATTGCGGCGGAAGTGCTTTCCCAGCCAAAGGCAGCCATCGGTTCCAATCTGTATTACTCCAAGCTTTATCTTGAGACTCCGGAACTGTTTGCCTGGACGGCCGTGGTCGTCATCCTGAGTATGGTAATTGAAAAGCTGATCAGATTTCTGCTTTTCAGAGGTGTAAGTCGTGAGGATAAGTGATTTATGGTTCAACTATGAAAACAAACCCATTTTTGAAGGACTGAATCTGGAGATTGGTGACGGCATCAGCTGTCTGATGGGAGAAAGCGGCATCGGCAAGACAACGCTTCTTAAACTGATTGCCGGTCTGCTGGAACCGCAGAAGGGAACGATTGAAAATGAACATAAGCTGATCTCCTTCATGTTCCAGGAAGACCGCCTGCTTCCCTGGCTGAATGTCAGAGACAACATCCTTCTGGTTACCGATAAGGAAAGAGAAACGGATGAATTGCTCAGGGAACTGGAGATAGAAGGTAATCTGAAGATCAGTGAACTCTCCGGCGGCATGGCCAGAAGAGTAGCGTTGATCAGGTGCCTGTTATTTGACAGCGAAATGCTGATAATGGATGAGCCGTTCAAGGGGATGGACAGCAAATTGATAGAAAAAGCAGCTCAGATAATCAGACGGCAGAACAAGCCGGCGATCATCTCAACCCACTCGCTTGATGAAGTAAAAGCACTTTCAGCGGAAGTTATCACACTTTAGCGAAAGTGCTTTTATTTGTGTTCGTTTTTACTTATAATATATCTGTATATTTGCGTTTAAAGGAAAGGAATATTTATGGCAAAACTCAGTCCAAATGCAAAAGCGAAGATCACTGAAATCTGCGATCGTTACAAGGATGAGAAAACTCCTTTAATGATGATTTTAAGTGATATCCAGAATGAATACGGCTACATTCCTCTGGAAGTGCAGGAAGAGGTTTCTTCCCATACCGGCATATCCGTTGCCGAGATCTACGGTGTAGTTACCTTCTATTCATTCTTCTCCCTGACACCGAAGGGAAAGTACATCATTGGTTGCTGTCTGGGCACCGCCTGCTACGTCAAGGGCGCTCAGCAGATCATTGACAAGTTCTCCGATGTTCTCAAGATCAAACCGGGTGAGACTTCAGCTGACGGCCTGTTCACTCTGGACGCCTTACGCTGCATCGGTGCCTGCGGCATCGCTCCGGCAGTAAGCATCAACGGCCAGGTTCATCCCAAGATGAGCGTCGACCAGGTTGTAAAGATCGTTGAGGATCTGAAGGCAAAGGAAGGTGCAGCAGCATGATTAGAACTGTAGAAGAATTAAACGCTCAGCAGGCTCTCTGTACTGCCAATCTGGAAACCAAGATCAAGGGCACTGACGGCAAGCGCCACATCGTCTTATGCGGCGGTACCGGCTGTCTGTCCAGCCATTCCGATGAGATCAAGGCCAGATTCGAAGAAGTATTAAAGGAAAAGGGTGTCGAAGACAGAGCCACTGTCAATCAGGTAGGCTGTTTCGGTTTCTGCTCACAGGGACCGTTCGTCAAGATCTATCCGGAAGACACCTTATACAAGATGGTCAAGATCACCGATGTTGAGGAGATCGTCGAAAGCGACATCATCAACAACACCGTCGTGGAAAGACTGTTATACGTTGACCCTGTTACCAAGGCCAAGGTCTCAAAGCAGGATGAAATCAACTTCTATAAGAAGCAGAGACGTATTGCCCTGCACGGCTGCGGTGTCATCAACCCCGAAGACATCAATGAAGCCTTAGGCATGGGCGGCTTTGAAGGACTCAAGAAGGCCCTGACCATGACCCCGCAGGAAGTTGTCGATGAAGTATCCAAGAGCGGACTGCGCGGACGTGGCGGCGGCGGATTCCCGACCGGCCGCAAGTGGCAGTTTGCCCTGAACGTCGATGCTGATCAGAAATACGTCGTCTGTAACGGTGACGAAGGCGACCCGGGCGCATTCATGGACCGTTCCGTCCTCGAAGGCGATCCGCACTGCATCATCGAGGCGATGGCGATTGCCGGCTACGCAATCGGCGCCACGAAGGGCTACGTCTACGTCCGTGCGG
>JAGAFL010000073.1:0-4662 GCA_017612595.1 Erysipelotrichaceae bacterium
CCTGATCCGTTCTATCAGATCAGCAGTGTCCAGCAGCGACATCGTCGTCTGGTTGGTGACCAGAATCCGGGGATTATCCAGCTGCAGAGAATCGATATCCGGCATGCCGGTCACCAGATGGATCCGCTCGCTTAAGGCCAGCACCGCTTCGGATTCGGGGTGGCGGGCCTTGCCTATGTATATTATATCATAGCCTTCAGCAAGATACTTCTGACACAGCTCGGCATTTCGCGTAACGTCTGAGCAGGTGGCATCAATGACCTTAAGGCCTCTTTCCAGCGCGTGCTGGCGGATCTTCGGGTCAATGCCGTGGGCAGTGAAGATGACTACGCCGTCTTCAATCTCATCGAGCAGTTCCGTTTTGGTTTTAGTCTCATCGGTCAGCGTGACGATGTCCAACTGGGAAAAGGCCTGTACCACGTAATGGTTGTGAACAAGCATGCCCATGATGTAGATTTTCTCGTCCGGATACTGCTGGCGGGCCTTTCTGGCCAGGCAGATGGCGTTGATGACGCCCTTGCAGTAACCGGAAGGTATGACTCTGTCGACCTGCATATTAATAGTTTAGCACAAAAACCAAATTATGATAAAATAGGTAGGCAAGGAGGCGAGCGTATGAACATTGATTTCAGAGAAGACGTACAGAAGCTGATCGAATACCGCCGTTTTGATCAGTTTACCCCGATTCAACAGAAGGCCATTCCGCTGATCCTGAAGGGAAGAGATGTTGTCGGCATCAGTGCGACCGGTACGGGAAAGTCGCATGCTTTCATATTGCCGATACTGCAGAAAGTCGATACTGCCTCCAATACCGTCCAGGCGCTGATCATCGCGCCGACCAGGGAACTGGCCATCCAGCTCTACAAGATGACTTCGGAGATCAACATGTTCAATCCTGACATCAGGATCAAGCTGATCGCCTCCGGCAAGGACAAGGAACGGATGATCGATTCTCTGTCCGTTCAGCCGCACATCGTCATCGGTACCGTCGGAAGGCTCAAGGACCTCTTTGTTGATGAAAGCGTTCTGCGTCTGGATAACGCCTCCACCGTCGTCATTGATGAGGCGGACATGACCCTGGAAATGGGCTTCATTGATGATGTGGACATGATCCTGGGCAAGCTCAACCGCCGTCTGCAGATCGCCGTTTTCTCGGCGACCGTACCCGATCAGCTGCAGTCCTTCCTGCGCAAATACATGTACCGTCCGCAGATCATTGAAGCCAATGAGGCTTCGCCTCTCAACCCGCAGATCGAGCATGTGCTGGTCAACTGCCGCTATTCCACCTATCAGCAGAAGCTTCTGAAGATCCTGCCGGGAATCAACCCCTTTGTCTGCATGATCTTTGCCCGCACCAAGAAGGAAGTCATCGAGACGGCTGAACTGTTAAAGGATAACGGCTACGACGTCGTGGAGATCCACGGCGATCTCAATAACCGCGAAAGAAAGCAGGCGCTGAAGACCATCGGTTCGGATGCCGCCAGCTATATCGTCTGTTCCGACATCATGGCCAGAGGTCTGGACATTGAAAGCGTCAGCCATGTCATATCCCTTGGCTTACCGTCGAATCTCGACTATTATACCCACCGCTGCGGCCGTACCGGACGCTCGGGAAGAACGGGCACCAGCTACATTCTCTTCACCAGCAGCGACATTCCGGCCATCAGGACTCTGAAGGAAAAATTCAATTTCGTTAACCGCGATTACCGGCGGGGTGAATGGGTTGAGACCCGCGACTTTGACTTCCGTCCCAGACGTCACAGCAAGGAAGCCAGCAGCGAGATCAAGGCGATCAGAAACCGTCCGGTCAAGCAGGTAAAGCCCGGTTACCGGAAAAAGCGGAAGGAAGCCATCGAATCGATCGAACGGAGAGAGAGACGGCTGGCCATCAAGCAGAAGATCAGGGAAGAGCAGAAGGAAAGAGCCAGAAAGGCCCAGCGCCAGAAAGGCGGCTATTAAGCGTGCTGAAGATCGGCTCTCATGTTTCCCTGAGCGCCCCGGAATACTTCCTGGGAAGCGTCAGGGAATCGCTGGACAATGATGCCAGCGCGATGATGATCTATACCGGCGCGCCCCAGAACAGCGTCCGGCTGCCCATGGAAAGGCTCAGAGTGGAAGAGGGAAGACAGTTATGGCTTTCCCAGGGCTTTGACATGGATTCGGTGGTCATTCACGCTCCCTACATCGTCAACCTGGCCAATCTGTCGGACTCCGCGGTCCGCGACGGCAGCATGGAGATCCTGGCTCGGGAGATAGCCCGATCCAAGGCCATCGGCGCCCGCTACCTGGTTCTGCATCCCGGAGCCCGGCTGAAGGCTGATGAAAAGGAAGCCCTTAACGCCGTCAGCGATGCGCTTGACGAACTGATAGAGGATGACGATCTGATCGTCTGTCTGGAAACCATGGCCGGCAAGGGCAGTGAGATTGGCTGTACATTCGAACAGCTGAAGACCATCATCGATGACTGCCGCTGGCCGCTGGAAGTCTGTCTGGACAGCTGCCACGTCAATGATGCCGGTTATGATCTGGCCGACATTGACTTCCTTCTCAGACAGTTTGATGAGACCATCGGTCTGGACAGGCTGCATGTCATTCACGTCAATGATTCCAAGAACCCGCTGGGTTCTCATAAGGACCGTCATGCCAATATCGGTCAGGGAACCATCGGTCTGGAAAAGCTGCGCGCTCTGGTCCACCATCCGCTGCTGGAAGGCCGGATCTTCATTCTGGAGACTCCCTACATTGACGGAAAGTCTCCCTATAAGCAGGAAATCGAAATGTTGAGGTAGAAAAATGGAATTGTACATAAAAGGCAAGTTTTCCAATAAGGAAAGATTTGAAATATACGATGAGATGAAAAGCGTCCGCTACATGGTGATGGCGGAATTCGGTTTCGGTCACAAGATCCACATCTATGATGCCTACGACAAGGAGATCGGCTATCTGGAAAGCTACACCGAGAAGCTGATGACCCAGTACCGCCTCTATGATGAAGACGGCTACATTGACTCCCTGCTTCATAAGTTTTCCTTTAAGAAGTCGCAGTACCGGCTGGAAAAGCTCAACTGGAAGATCAGCGCGACCAATTTCTGGGAGACGCATTTTGACTTCACCTGTGACGGGGAGAAGATCGGCGAGATCAGCTGCGACAGCCGGATCCTGAAGGAAGGCTATTATGTCAGGGTCGAATATGAAAACGACGAACTGCTGGCGCTGATGATCACCATGGCCATCGCCTGCGATAAGGCTGACGCCGCGGCGGCAGCTGCCGCAGCTTAAGAAGGAGCGGAAAAGAGCAAGATGTTTGCCGATTATCACCTGCATACGGAATTCTCGGATGACAGCCGGGAACCGATGGAAAATCAGATCAGTAAAGCGATCGATCTCGGTGTTGAGGAGATCTGCTTTACCGATCATGTTGATTACGGCATCAAGAAGGACTGGAGCGAGGGAGACATCGTCTTCCGAAGCGGCGACGGCATGAACTATGCCGCCAGCGACGCTGACGCTCTGGCAAACGTCAATTATCCGGAATACTTCGGCAAGCTGCTGCGGATGAAGGAAACCTATAAGGGAAAGATCACGATAAGACAGGGCCTGGAATTCGGCATCCAGAGCTGTACGCTCGACCGCTATGAGGATCTCTGGAACAGATACGGCGATCAGCTGGACTTTACGCTGCTTTCCATGCATCAGGTCGACAACCGGGAACTCTGGAATCAGCAGTATCAGCAGGGCAAGAGCCAGAAAGAGTATAACGAAGGCTATTACCGCGAGATCCTGAAGGTGATGAACAGCTTTGATCATTACAGTGTGCTTGCCCATCTGGATCTGATCGTCCGCTACGACCGTCAGGGCATCTATCCCTTTGAGGCTGTTGAGGATCTGATCGCCGAGATCCTGAAGAAGGCCATTGCCGAAGGCAAGGGAATTGAGCTCAACACTTCTTCATGGCATTATGACCTGAAGGATACCCAGCCCAGCCGCCGGATACTGAAGCTGTACCGCGATCTGGGCGGCCGGATAATTACGGTAGGATCGGACGCTCACCGGACAGAGTATGTCGCCGATCACATCAGGGACGGCTATGACATCCTGAAGAATGAACTGGGATTCAGGCAGATATGTACCTACGAGCACATGGAACCGCGCTTCCATGACCTGTAAATCTTAGTGATAGAATAAAAGAGACGGCTTGTTTCAAGCCGTCTGTTTTGTTTTGGAATGTTAATGAATCTGATCAGTCTTCCTGCTGTTCGACGCCGCAGGTATCGAAGAAGAGCAGGATGCCCTGTTCCACGGTTTCCCTGAGTTCCGCATAATTGTGGATCTCATGGCGGTAGCCGCTGTAGAGCTTGGTATAGACATCATTGCCGTTGTCGGTGAGCCAGTTGGCGGTCTGATAGACGCCGGTGCCGTACTGACCGACCGGGTCCTGATCGCCGGCAATGTTGTATACCGGCAGGTCTTTCGGAACCTTTGCGGCCCACTGCGGCCCGGTGATGTCCTTCATCATCTGCAGGAAATACAGCCAGGCGCGGTTGCTGGTCGGCTTGGTGAAAGCGTCAAACGGGTCTTCGGCATGGTCTTTCTGAACATAGACGTCATCGCAGATCCATTCATTGCCCAGTTTGACGCCCTCGTCGCATCTGGCAAACATCC
>JAGAFL010000074.1:0-7780 GCA_017612595.1 Erysipelotrichaceae bacterium
CTTTGAAAAGAAAAAAGACGCCCGCCGGAGTTGATCTGACGGGCGTTTTCTTAACTGATTTCATAAAATAAACTATTTATGGTTTTCTAACGTGCGTTTCGTGTTATAATTATCGCGGTAAACGGGATATAGCGCAGTTTGGTAGCGCGCTTGAATGGGGTTCAAGAGGTCTCGGGTTCGAATCCCGATATTCCGACCATTGTAAGGCAAAGCCTCATCAGAGGCTTTTTCTTTTCCCTTCGTCTGATGGTTTTCATGAAGACTGATTTGTAGTACGATATAGATGAACAAAGGCCGCAGGTCTTAAGAGGTACGCATAATGAGAAACAAGTACGTGGTATCCCGCAGCATGAATGTCAAATATGTCCGCCAGCATCTCGACGAACTGGTTGACAACGCCCTGGTCCTGTCACGCTATGACGAAGACGATGAGCAGAGGGAAACCGCCGAAGCCAACTACCGCCGGGCCTTTGAATACATCATGGAAGAACACGATGTGGAAACCGATTATGAGTGCCTGCTTCAGCTTCACGACATCCTGATGGACGGGCTGAACGATGACATCCGGGACGGCCTGACATCCAGGCAGATCGAGGAACTGCACGAGATGATCAACCAGCCGGCTAAGGCCAACGTGGAGATCGCTCTCGACGTAATGCTCTACATATTGGACAAGCGGCTGTTCGCCGACGGCGATGTCCGGGTAGCCATCATGTTTGCCAACAAGATCATGGTCGACAACGGCTGCGGCATCATCACCGTCCGCAAGGACAGAAGGGACGTTTTCCGCACCTACTATAAGGAATATCAGGAAAAGAGGACCGACGATTTCAAGAACTGGATCTACAAGTACTGCATCCGCGGTCCCAAGGTAGAATACTAGAAACCGGCAAGCCGAAGAAAGAGACATCCGCAAATGTCTTTTTTTCTGTCTTCAGTTGGCAGGGACGTGAACTGTCTGCCGTCCGGTATCTGCCGGCTCGCTTTCTCCCTGCCGGCGGGCGATCATGCTGACGTTACGGCTGTCAAGCTGTTCCTTCAGTTCTTCCGGAGAGCTGACGGAAACCACTTCATCAACGTAGACGATCGAGCGCAGCAGTTCCCTTCTTTCCGGAGAGCTGAGCACGCACTTTTCCCGGCCGCCTTCAGCCTGGTATTCATCGCTGCAGACAAAGGCGATCAGCCAGTCGCCCAGCATGCGGCTGCGGCGCAGAAAGTTGATCGTCCGGAAATCCGGCAGATCGAAGTCGCCGTAGATGCCCACGATCCGGCTGTCCTTTGTCAGCGCGGACGGGTGCGGGTCTTCAATGCGTTCGTAATTCAGGTCAAACAGCGGCTTGGGAAGTTCGCTCTTGCGGTCCCGGTTCATCAGTCTGCGGACGATCTCGCTGGGGTCAGCCCCATGATTGACGATCTGATCCACGCCCTTTACGATCGGCATGTCGACGTCCAGCTGTCGGGACAGGGTAATGGCGGCGTCAATGGTGTTGATTCCTTCAACTACCATGCCTACCTGCTTTACGGCATCTTCGACGCTGTACCCCTGGCCGATGTAGTAGCCGCAGCGGTTGTTGCGGCTGTGATGGCTGGTCGCCGTGACGATCAAATCGCCGATGCCGGCCAGACCGTAGAAGGTATCCTTGTGACAGCCCAGCTTGTCACCCAGGCGGACGATCTCCACCATGCCTCTGGTGATCAGGGCGGCCCGGGCGTTATCGCCATAGCCCAAACCGGCGGAAATGCCGGAGGCCAGGGCAATGACGTTCTTCAGAGCTCCGCAGATCTCCACGCCCTTGATGTCATCGTTGGTATAGACGCGCATGTACTCGCTGGTAAAGACATCCTGGATCCGTCTGGCCGCCTCAGCGTCCCGGCTGGCTGCCACGATGGTTGACGGCAGCTCGGCCGCCACTTCCTCAGCGTGGGTCGGTCCGGAAAGAGTGACGACGGGGCAGTAGTTTTCGCCGTGAACCTTTCCTATTTCCTCATTGATTATCTCTGACATCGTCATCAGCGTCCCTGCTTCAATGCCCTTGGCAACGTCGACAACGATCTGCTTCCCGGTAACGCAGGGCGCAGCCTTTCTGACCGTCTCCCGCACGTAAATGGAAGGCACGGCGATCACGATGATCTCCTGATCACGGCAAGTCTCTTCAATGTCCGTCGTATAGATCAGCCCTTCAGGCAGCACTACATTAGGCAGATTCTTCTGCCGGCGGGTCTCTCTCAGATTATCGACCGTTTCCCGGTGGGCCGACCAGACAGTTACTTCATTACTGTTACCCCGCAGCATCCGGGCCAGGGCAATGCCCCAGGTACCGGCGCCGAATACTCCGATTCTGCTCATCAGATCACCCTGCTTTCTCTTAACTATATTCTATCTTTCCCCCTTGTCTTTGACAAACCCGTTTCCGTCTTGAACATCATCACAGTTGTGCTAAAATGTTTAGGAAATAAAGGAGAACTATTTATGGGAGACAGATTTGACGCCAAATATCTGAAGGACATTGATTCGATGCACTTCATCGTGCCGTTCATGTTCCCCAACAGATGCGACAACGAGACTTTCTTTTCTTTTAAGATCGACCTGACTAACCTTAATGAATACGTAAAGAAGAAAAATGCCGATAATCCTGACTACAAGTACAACATGTACCAGTGCATTGTCACTGCGGCGCTGAAGACCATTCACCTCCGCAGCAAGCTCAACATCTTCATTCATGACCGCCGGATGTACAAGCGCAACGAAGTCACCGCAGCCTTCACCGTCAAGCAGGAATTCGCTGATGAGGGCGGCGAGGTGCTGTGCTTCATGCATTCCAAGCCGGAATGGACCATCGATGACGTTCACAACGAACTGAAGAGACAGCTGCTCAAGCTCAAGAGCAAGACCTACGTCGATGAGACCACCGGCGTCATGGACACCTTCAACAAGCTGCCCAAGTTCATTTCCCGGCCGATCATCGCCTTCATCGCCTGGCTGGAGAGACACGGCATCGTCATCCCGGCCCTGGTGGAATCCGACATCTACCATTCATCGATCATCTTTGCCAACCTGGGCTCCATCGGTCTGCCGATGGGCTTCCACCATCTGAGCAACTGGGGAACCACCTCACTGTTCCTGGTGGTCGGCAAGTCCGGCGACCTGCCCTTCTTTGACAACAAGAAGGTTGAGTTCCACCCCGGCGTGGAATTCGGCTTCACCGTTGACGAGCGCATCGCCGACGGCTACTACTTCTCCAAGAGCATCAAGATGCTGCAGCTGTTTCTGCAGCAACCGGAGATATATCTGGAACAGCCGTTAAGCCAGAAGCTGCCCGATGAAGTCTACAACAGCTTAGGCAAGTAAGACCCAAGAAAAAACGGAGCTCTTGAATTAAACGTGGACAAACGTGGATTAAGAGACCAACCCACAAAAAACTATTGAATTAAACGTGGATACCCAAGTGAGCATAATCACTTGGGTTTTCCATAGGTAATTATCATTAAAGCTCGCTCCCTGAAACGCTCAAAATTGTGGTATCCATAAGCAGATTTGATGATGGTCTTCAGCTGGTTGATGTGTCAACTAAAGTATAAACGAGAGCCTTTTTTATTGGTCAACCCTATCAAATCTCTTAACTAAAACGTGGACGATCATTTTTCCGTCCACGTTTAATTCAAGAGAGCCGAAAAAACCCCGAGTGATCGGGGTTTTCGCTTGCCTTAATCGGCCAGGGTTCCCATCGGATCCCAGGCGTCCAGAACGACCGGCTGCTGCTTGGCCAGCTTGGCCAGATCGCCGAGGTACTTTCTTTCCACCGCTGCCTGATAGACATATTTGTCAAACCAGCTGTCGGAACAGATATAGTAGCCCTTGGAACCGTTCTTGTCGCCCCAGCTGTTTTCGATCTTCCAGCGGGTCGGCTTATCATCGACCAGATTGACGCCGGTGATGACCATCGCATGGTTCATGGCGGAATGCCAGTAATCAAGCCCATCGGCCTTGCTGAGCTGCAGATCCAGGCCGCTCAGCAGCGAGGCATCGTAGGAATTGTCATCCCAAAGGCCTTTTTCCCGCTCGCCGTCCTTGCCGACATCAGAGCCGAACCAGACGATCTTGCCGTCCTTCAGCTGGTCGATGATGGCTTTCTTGAACTCATCCATCGGCAGATTGAGGTGGATGACGTCATTGCCGCCTTCGACGTTGCCCAGGCAGTCGATCGTATAGGTCTTGTGGAAGGGCTTGTCGGCGGTCGGAGCGTTGATGATGCTTACCAGTTCATCGAGATAATTGCCCACGTATTTCTCATAGAAAGCCATGGGGGTCAGCCCTCTTTCCGCATGATACTTCTTTTCCTTGTCGGTGTATTCAAAGTCGAAGCTGACCGGCGGCTCGCTGTAGCAGCTGCACAAAAATCCATACACCTTCTCCAGCATCTGCGCCTTGATGGCTTCCAGTTCTTCCCTGCTCTTTCCCTGAGCTGCCAGCTTTCTGAGCCGGACCGCGCAGACCTTCATGTTGGTATTGAGCACGGCGTTCATCGAGCGGCTGTGCGAAGACTGGAAGGTCTCATCGAAGACGTTCTTGGGAACCAGGCCGTACTTGCGGACGATGTTGGCGAACATCTCCCACTGACCGCCGTCATGGACGCCGGTCGTCAGGATGAACTGAACCAGGCGGTCATCGGTCGGCCTATCAGCCGTATCGATGATCCTCTCCAGCATGAAGTTGGCTCTTTCAAACTTATCCCAGAAAGCCAGATAGCTCTGCGATAATTCGAAGTTCTCCATGTTCAGCTGGGCAGCGATCCGTTCCCTGAGGATGTTGGTCGCCGAGAACAGCCAGCAGCGGCCGGTGGCCTGCTGGTTGGTGACCGGCAGACTCGGCAGTTCAATGGAGAACCGGAAGTTCATGTCGAAGCTGTTATGAATGTCATAGGAGACATCCTTCAGATCGGTCTTGGACATGGCCAGAGTCGCCAGACGGCGCTCTGAAGAGGCGTTGTAGGCTCCCGACCAGTTCTTCAGCTGGTCAGCCGTAATGGTTTTTGACATGTTGTTTCCTCCCTTGCTTGGCAAACGGCCTGCATGTTAATCAAATAAGCCGATGTACTGTTTCTTCTTGCCCTTGCGGATGATGATGACCTTGCCGTCGATGGCCATCTCTCTGCTCATCGGGGTATTCTCATCGCTGTAGCGCTGATTGTTCAGGCTGATGGCTCCTGATGCCAGCATCTCTCTGGCTTCCCGGCGGCTGGAACATACCTGGTTATTGACCAGCATGTCGATCAGCGTCTCGCCCGCATTGATGCGGAAGTTGGGGACCTGGGAAGCGCACTGCATGATGTCGTCAGAACTCAGCCCGCTGAGATCGCCGCCGAAGAGGGCTTCGGAGATCTTGACGGCCTTTTCGTATTCCTCTTCTCCGTGCAGACCGGTAATGATGTCTTTGGCCAGAGCCTTGTGGGCGATGCGCAGGTGCGGAGCCTCATTGTGCTGCTTCTCGATCTCCATGATCTGTTCGGGAGTCAGGAAGGTGAGCTTCTTGAGGTAGTCGATGATCATCGAGTCTTCCAGGTTGATCAGGTACTGATACATCTGGTAGCTTGAGGTCTTGTTCTTGTCCAGCCACAGGGCGTTGCCTTCGGTCTTGCCGAACTTCTTGCCGGTGGAATCGGTGACTAACGGCATGACCATGCCGTAGGCGGTCTTATCGATCTTGCGGCGGATCAGTTCGATGCCGGAAGTGATGTTGCCCCACTGGTCGCTGCCGGCCACCTGCAGCGTGCAGTTGCGGTTCTCGTACAGATACAGGAAGTCCAGAGCCTGCAGGATCATGTAGCTGAACTCGGCATAGGTAATGCCGCTGTCCATTCTGCTCTTGACCTTGTCCTTGGCCAGCATGTAGTTGACGTTGAAGTACTTGCCGTAGTCCCTCAGGAAGTCTATTACATTGATGTCCCTGGTCCAGTCGTAGTTGTTGACGACTTCAAAGCCGAAGATCTCTTCAGCCTGCTTCTTAAGTCCGGCAATGTTCTTTGATACTTCCTCGTAGGTGATCATCGGTCTTTCGGCATCCGGTTTCGGGTCGCCGATCAGTCCGGTGGCGCCGCCGACCAGCAGCAGGGGATGGTGACCATGCTGGGCTAGCCGCTTGGAAATCAGGAAGGATTAATAATGGCCGATGTGCATGGAATCGGCGGTCGGGTCGGTTCCGATGTAGAAGGTCAGTCCTCCTTCATTAAGCTTGTCGATCAGTTCCGGGCTGGAGATGTCCTGTACCAGTCCGCGCCACTGCAGTTCTTCAAAAAAGGTCATTTTTTCACTCATGCTTGCACTCTCCTCAAATAAAAAATCCATAATCTGAGGACTGCCTTGCGACAGCGGTACCACCTCAGTTCATGAATCGCTTCACACACTCAATCTCTTAACGCGAGCTACGATCTGACTCCGGAGTCGTAAATTCCATCTTCATCAGCCCCTTTATTTTAACATAACTGCCATCATAGTCAATCAGCTTTTGGCCCTCATTGCCCGGAAGTTCGCCGGCGGCAAAGGGCCGGAAATTGATAGAAAAATAAAGATGATTTTACTGCCATCAGGGGGCTTTTATGCTACAATGATACCAAGAGGTGTTTTATTATGGCAGAGAATGGACAGAAGAGTTTTAACATAAATAGTTTCTTACAGTCACCGTATCTTTACGTGGCTATCGTCGTCTTACTGGTACTCATCATCGTGTATTTCTTATCAAGAAACCGCAAGAACAAGCTGCAGCAGCAGATCGAAGACAGCCAGATCAAGCTGAACTCCCTGAGAAGCGTTCCGCTTCCTTTCAAGGTGTCCAGAGCGCTGGCTTTGGCCCGTGTCAACAAGGATATTGATGAAACCGTCAAGACCTGCAGCGGCAACTTTGATACCGTCCAGACCAACTTCAAGAAGCTTCAGGACATGATCAACGATTCCGATGAGTTCATGCAGCTGCGCAAGTACAAGGCTGCCAAGACCAACAATGAAGAGATCGAAACACTTCTGGATTCCACCGAGGCCACCGTCAGCCAGCTTGACGGCATTCTCAACACCATTCTTGACAAGGAAAACGTCCAGCGTCAGAAGATCCTTGACCTCAAGGAAGGCTTCCGCGCGGTCAAGCTCAAGATCAACGAGAATCCGGATAAATACCTTTTCTGCTGGGAAGCGCTTGATCAGAAGATCAATGTCATTGAGCACAAGTTCTCTGAATTCGAGACCATCATGGCCGCTTCCGCCTTTGACAAGGCCGCTGACAAGATCGAGGAGATCAGGGATTCCGTTGATGAACTGAACGATGTCGTTGAATCCATTCCGGATCTCATCAATGTCTCCAAGGGCGAGATCCCGATCATGATCGAGGACGTAAACAACTCCTTCACCAATGTCGCCAGACAGGGTGCCTACCTTGATCATCTGGATGTCAAAAACAACCTCGAACTGATCAATGAATCCCTGCAGGAAGATCTCCGCAAGATCAAGCAGTGCGATGTCGCCGGCGTCAATGAACATCTGCTGGAATGCGAAAAGAGCCTTAACCAGCTTAAGCAACAGATCGAAAATGAAAGAAATTCCTACAATGAACTGATGGATCTTAAGGAAGAAACCACCAGAAATCTTTCCAAGCTGAACGCTACCGTTGACAAGCTCAACGGCAACTACGATGAAATGACCACCAGGTACGGTCTCAGCGATTACAGCGGTACCCTGGCTGATGCCACCAACAAGGTCAGGAACCTGAATGATCAGGGTCACATCGTCATGAACA
>JAGAFL010000075.1:0-23911 GCA_017612595.1 Erysipelotrichaceae bacterium
ATGACGCAGGTAACTTCCTTGCAGCTGGCTCTTCTGACGGCGTCCAGACAGATCAGGACCTCCATCAGATTCTCATTGACCGGCCCGCAGGTTGACTGAATGATGAAGACGTGCTTGCCGCGGACCGTCTCCTGAGGTTCGATCAGGATCTCTCCGTCCGCAAAATGGTTGACCAGGATCTTACCTTCCTCAACGCCGAGAATATTGACGATTTCCTGAGTCAGTTTCTTGTTGGATGTCAACGAGAAAATCACAACGTTATCCATACTTCCCCCTCCACTATTTATCCTTCTTCAAGTATTTGAAGCCGTATTCCGGCTTGTTTTCCTGTCTGACGCGGCCGATGGCCATTTCGCCCTCGAGCACGTCCCTGGTGATCGTGCTGCCGGCTGCCAGCACGGTGTTATCGTGAACGGTAACCGGCGCGATGATGTTGACGTTGGATCCGATGAAGCAGTTATCACCGATGGTTGTATGGAACTTATGCACGCCATCGTAGTTGACGGTGACGACGCCGCAGCCGAAGTTGCATTTCTTTCCGACCGTGGCATCACCGACATAGGTCAGATGAGCGCACTTGCTGCCGTCGCCGAAGACGGTGTTCTTCATTTCCACGTAGTTGCCGATGCGACAGTTGCTGCCGATCTGACAGCCGTTGCGCAGATGGCTGCTGGGACCGATCTTGTTGTCGTCGCCGACCTGCGAATCGGTTATCCGGCAGGCGTTGATCATGTTGTTGTTTCCGATCACGGCATTTATGAAGACGCAGTTGTCCTGGATGCTGTTGTCCATGCCGACGACCGTCTTGCCTTCCATCCGGACATTGGGGTAGATGATCGTATCCTGACCGATCTGGACATCCGGACCGATGAAGACGCTGTCGGGATCGATGAAGGCCACGCCTCTGTCCATCCAGTAATTGTTGATCTTTCGCTGCAGCCACTTGCCGGCCCGGGCGAGTTCCTGATGGGAGTTGATCCCCTGCAGTTCCTCGCAGTCGCCGATCAGAGCTCCGACCTTATGACCGTGGCGGCGGAAGATCGCCACCAGATCGGTAACATAGTATTCCTTCTGAGCGTTGTCGTTGTTTACTTCCGGCAGATATTTCCAGAGAAGTTCATTGTCCACGCAGTAGATGCCGGCATTGATCTCTCTTACCTTAAGCTGCTCTTCATTGCAGTCCTTCTTTTCCACGATCGCTTCCACGTCGCCGTTCTCATTGCGGATGATGCGGCCGTAGCTGGCCGGGTCTTCCGGCACGGTGGTCAGCACGACCAGCGGATACTGATCCGCGGTGTCCAGAAGCTTCCGGTAGGTCTCTTCACTGATCAGCGGGCAGTCGCCGTTGATGATCAGGGTCTTTCCGGTCTTGTCCTTCAGCTGGACGGCCTGCATGACGGCGTGCGCCGTTCCCTGCTGGGGATCCTGAACGGCATAATCGCAGCGGTCCTTCAGGTGTTCTCTGATGCTGTCGCCGTCAAAGCCGACGACAAATACCCGGTTTTCGATCTCCAGTTTTTCCAGGGTATCACAGATATGTTCAATTATTGGTCTGTCCAGAAGCTTATGCATGGTCTTCCCATGGCGGGAGTGCATTCTGGTACCTTTTCCGGCAGCCATAACAATCGCAGATGTCATAAAATGCTCCTTAAGTCTACATATTATATTTTAACATAAAAACGGCATTTCATGCCGTTAAAATCGCTGTTTTCCGGACAAAGTCATAGCGGTCCTTCATGCTTTCATAAAGCCGGGAAATGTCCTGTCCGTCTTCCTGCAACACGAAGCAGGTTGAGCCGCTGCCGCTCATCATGACGCTCTCAAATCCATGGCTGCGGCATTCTTCAATGATTTCGCCGATGACCGGCAGAAGACGCTGCGCGCTCTCCAGAAGGCTGTTGCCCAACAGACCGCCCAGAGGCTGGCGGTTCTGCAGAGCCTGCTGGACCTTCCCGATGTCGGGATGCTGGGCTCTGGCGATGTCCAGAGTTTCAAAGGCTTCCCTGGTACAGACGCCGTCCTGCGGCTTTATCAGCAGGATGTCGTAGCTTTCCGGCAGTTCAAAGGTCTCGATCATCTCGCCGATTCCTCTTACCCGGGCCGGTCTGTTGACCAGACAGAAGGGGACGTCAGCGCCGATGGTGCATCCGAAATCGCATTTCTCCTGTTCGCTGAGATTCAGGTTCAGCAGATCGGATATCAGATGAATGACGGCGGCTGCGTCGCAGCTGCCGCCGGCCAGACCGGCATTCATCGGGATGTTCTTGCTGACCCTGATGTCGAAGTTTTCGCTGAAGCCGTACTTCCGGCGCATTCCTTCGACCGTCTTGTGGATCAGGTTCTTCTCATCGTAGGGAAGATCGATGTTGCAGCTGTAGGACGGCTGTTGGCTTACCGTCATTTCTATTTCATCATAAAGGTCGATGGGCAGTTCGATCATGTCCAGATCATGGTAGCCGTCTTCGTTGCGGCCCAGGACGTCAATGGACAGATTTATCTTGCCGTAGGCTCTTCTAATCATTCTTAAGCACCTCGTATAAACTGATGTAATCATCAAGGGAAAGCTGCTCGCATCGGGCGGTTTCCCTAATATTTATACCATTTAATTGTTGTTTATTTATGTGATAACCGCTGTTAACCAGATTGGTAAGCAGAATTTTCCGCCTCTGACTGTAAGCTGCCCTGATGATGTCCAGCAGCTTTTCTTCATCCTCAACCGGATGATGGTGTCTGCGGATGTCAAAGATCAGCACGGCGCTGTCTACCTTGGGCTGAGGCAGGAAGTTGCGCCGGCTGACCCGGCTCAGCAGGCTGATGTCGCTGTAATAGGGAGCGATGACCTGCAGAGGTCCGTAGTCCTTGTCGGCCTGCTTCTTCAGGAAGCGGTCAGCTACCTCCTTCTGCATCATGGCGATGATCCGGCTGATCCGGCCGCTGCCGGTCAACAGCTTGAGCAGGATCTCGCTGGTTATGTAGTAAGGCAGATTGGATACCACGACGATGTTCCCTTCAATGCCTTTCAAAACCTTCTCCAGATCAGCCTTCAGGATATCCTGATTGACGATTTCCAGATTGTCCTGATCCTTCAGTTCTTCCCTGAGCACTTCGCACAGTCTTTCATCGATCTCATAGGCCATTACCTTCCTGACCTTCTGAGCCATCGGCAGCGTCAGGGAACCCAGGCCAGGGCCGATCTCGATGACGGTGTCATCTTCGCTGAGCTGATCAACGATCTTACCGATCACCGTCGGTTCCACGAGAAAATTCTGACCGTACTGCCTGCGGGCGGTCAGACCGTATCTGTTCATCAGACGGGTTATTTCGCTCTTACATCCGATCACTCTCTCGCTCATAGCTCTCCGCAATCTCTCTTACCTTCTCATAATCAACGCCCAGCATGTTGAGGTACTTCCACAGTCTTTTGTTGTTGCATCTGCCCAGATGCAGCTGAGAACTGACATAATCTCTCTTGGCGCTGTTTCCGCTTAAGCCCAGGCTGCTGTATTCACGGCGGCTGATGCTCTCTCTGGTTTCGCCGAAGCTGACCGTCTGATCCAGCGCTTCTCTGAGGATACGGTCATCCACGTATTCAATGCCGACGTTGCGCTTGCCAACAGCGTCCTTCTTCTCAATGAAGACGTGCCGGCATTTCGGCGCTTTCTGCATGATGGCGTCACGGATCTGCCGGCCGGGATGGTCGGGGTCGGTCAGGACAATGACGCCCCGGCTTTCGCTGGCCTGGCGGATGATCTCCAGCAGATCGTCGTCAAAGCCCAGGCCGTTGGTGCAAAGCACGTCACAGTCAAACAGTTTCCTGAGCCGGGCCTCGTCATGCTTTCCTTCCACTACCAGAAGCTCTTCAACTCTCTTCATCCGTTTCTCCAGTTGTCATAGTTCAAAGCCAGCTGCTGCTGAAGCTCTTCAATGCTGATGTTTCTGAGAGCGGCGATGTACTCGCCGGTATATTTCACATAGGCTGTCTGGTTCATCTTTCCCCGGAAGGGAACCGGGGTAAGATACGGGCAGTCCGTCTCGATCATCATCCTGTCCAGGGGACATTCCAGGGCGTTTTCTTTGGGGCTTCTGGCGTTCTTGAAGGTGACGGTGCCGGCAAAGGAAATGTAGTATCCCAGCTTCAGATACTCTCTCATCATCTCCGTCGATTCCGAGAAACAGTGCATGACGACCGGTGTACGGGCATGCTGCTTCAGAATGTCGTAGGTATCCTGCGCCGCATCGCGGCTGTGGATCATGATCGGCTTGCCGTGGCGGTTGGCGATCTCGATCTGCCGGATGAACATCTGCTTCTGGGCTTCCTTTTCCTCTTTGTTCCAGTAATAGTCCAGACCGATCTCACCGACGGCGATGCTTTCATCGATAACGGACTCCAGATAGTCCATGTCCTGATCGTTGAGATGCTGAACGTCTTCAGGGAACCAGCCGAAAGTGATGTCCAGGTTCGGATATCTTTCCTTCAGTTGCCTGGTGTATTCCCGATCTGCCCGGTTAAGGCAGACCACATTGCTGCGCAGAACGCTGTTTTCCTGAGCCTGCCGCATGTAGAGATCAAAGTCCTGGCGGTAGGCCTCATCGTTCATGTGGCAGTGGGTATCGATCCAGTAACCCATGGCTACTTACCCACACAGAAGCGCGAGAAGATGCCGTCCAGCAGGTCTTCCCGGGCATACTGCCCCAGTATTTCCCTAAGGCAGCGGTAGGCTGCCTGAATGTATTCGCTTACCAGATCCAGCGGTACGCCGCCGTCGATCTGACTGCGGGCCTGAATGATGTTCTCCCGGGCCTGCCGCATCAGCGAGATCTGCCGCTCGTTAGTGAGAGAAGGCTGTTCAAGGGCCAGCTGATTGCGGGCAAACATCTCGTTGATCCGGTCGGTGAGCTGGCTGATGTCGCCGTTGAGGGCGCTGACGCAGATCTCTCCTTCCCGCTTCTCGATGTCGGCCTTGTTGTAGACGACGATGCGGTTCTTGCCTTCCGTTCTCTCCAGGATCTCCCGGTCCTGCCGGTCCAGCGGGGCCGAGCCGTCAAGAATGACGATGACCAGCTGAGCTCTGTCCAGAGCCTGCAGGGACTTCTGAATGCCGATGCTCTCCACATAGTCTTCGCTTTCATGGATGCCGGCGGTATCGATCAGGTGCAGGGTGACGTTCTTAAGATGGATGTCGCCTTCGACCAGGTCGCGGGTCGTACCGGCATACTCGGAAACAATGGCCTTGTCTTCCGCCAGCAGGGCATTAAGCAGGCTGCTCTTGCCGACGTTGGGCTTGCCGACGATGACCGTCCTGATGCCTTCCCGGATGATCTGGGTGCTCTCAGCAGTCTCCAGGATCCGCTGGCAGCGGCTGATCCAGTCGTCCATCAGCGGTCTTATTTCTTCAGCGGTTATGACGCCGTTATCATCATATTCCGGATAGTCAATGTTCACTTCAATGTGAGCGATCACCTGCTCAAGATCACTGATCAGAGGTCCCAGCAGCCGGGAAACGGTGCCGGAAAGGGAGTTGACCGCCAGTCTGGCGCTGCCGTGACTGTCAGCGGTGATCAGGTCGTTGATGGCCTCAGCCTGCGTCAGGTCGATGCGGCCGTTCAGAAACGCCCGCTTGGTAAACTCGCCGTTGACGGCCTGTCTGGCTCCGCAGGCCAGAAGTAAAGTCAGTATTCTTCTGGTGACGTAAAGACCGCCGTGGCAGTTGATCTCAGCCATGTTTTCCCCGGTAAAGGAATGCGGGGCCAGGAAGGTGCTGACCAGCACCTCATCGACGGTTTCACCGTTCTGCGGATCAACGATGTGGCCGTAATAGATCCGATAGCCTTCATACTCCCTGGTTCTGCTCTGGAAGACCCGGTTGAGCACGTCAAAGCAGTCCTTCCCGGACAGGCGGACAATTGATATGGCACCGGCTGACAGCATGCTGGTGGAAACGGCGGCTATCGTATCTTCAAACATGGCATTCTCCTTTGGTAATATTCTACCATATCAGCACGTAAAAAGGCCTGCTTCATCAGGCCTTCGTCTTAATTGAAATACTTGTTCTTGAGGTCGATCAGGTTGGCTGCCCTGGCCAGGGCAATGCGGGCTCTCATGATGTCGCTTTCACGGCTGGCGCCCTCAAGCTTCTTCTGCGCCTTGGCGATGGAAGCCTGAACTTCCTCAATGTTGATCTCTTCAACGTTGATGATCTCGTCGCACAGCACCGTCGCCACGTTGTTCTCAAACATGACCATGCCGTCAGAGACCGCCCAGTAGGAAGACTTGTTATCCCTGCTGGTCTCAATGACGCCGATGTCGATGGGTATCATCGTCGGCATGTGGTTGGACAGCAGCGTCCTTCTTCCGTCAATGGCCGGCAGACAGAGCTTGTCGGTCTGAATGGAACGGTAGATGCCGTTGTAGGTGATGAAATCTACCTTGAACAGCATTTACATCATCCCCTCGGCCTTCTTTTCCACGTCCTCAATGGTGCCCACGAAGGTGAAGGCGGCTTCCGGATAATCGTCATACCGGCCTTCCAGAATGGCCTTGAAGCCTCTGATGTTGTCTTCGATGGTAACGAACTTGCCCTCGTAGCCGGAGAATTTCTCGGCAACGAAGAAGGGCTGGGAAAGGAAGTTGCGGACTCTTCTGGCTCTCGAGACGGTTACCTTGTCCTCGTCGGAAAGTTCGTCCATGCCCAGAATGGCAATGATGTCCTGCAGGTCCTTGTACTTCTGCAGGATGCGCAGAACTTCCTGGGCTACCTCATAGTGCTCCTGACCGACGATGTTGGGGTCCAGGGCCCTGGAGGAGCTCTCCAGCAGGTCAACGGCCGGGTAGAGACCCAGAGCGGCGATCTTGCGGTCCAGAACGGTCTTGGCGTCCAGGTGGGCGAAAGTCGTGGCCGGAGCCGGGTCAGTCAGGTCGTCTGCGGGTACGTAGATGGCCTGGATGGAGGTGATCGAACCTTTCTTGGTCGAGGTTATTCTTTCCTGGAGCTCACCCATTTCCGTAGCCAGGGTCGGCTGATAGCCGACGGCTGAAGGCATTCTGCCCAGCAGGGCGCTGACTTCGGAACCGGCCTGGGAGAAACGGTAGATGTTGTCGATGAACAGCAGGACATCCTGATGGTCCTCGTCACGGAACTGCTCAGCCATCGTCAGAGCGCTCAGGGCAACTCTCATGCGGGCGCCGGGAGACTCATTCATCTGACCGTAGACCAGCACGGTCTTCTCCAGAACGCCGGATTCCTGCATCTCATAGTACAGGTCGTTGCCTTCCCTGGTTCTCTCGCCGACACCGGCAACCACGGAAAGGCCGTTATGCTCAATGGCGATGGTGTGGATCATTTCCTGCATCAGAACGGTCTTGCCGACGCCGGCGCCGCCGAACAGGCCGATCTTGCCGCCCTTGATATAGGGGCACAGCAGGTCGATGACCTTGATGCCGGTCTCCAGGATCTCCACGGAAGTCTGCTGCTCCTCAAAGCTGGGAGCCTTGCGATGGATCGGCATCCTTCTGATGTCGCCGGGGATGGCGCCTAAGCCGTCAATGGGTTCGCCCAGCAGGTTGAACATCCGGCCCAGAACCTGCTTGCCGACCGGTACCCTGATGGAATCGCCGGTATCATAGGCCTTCATTCCTCTGACCAGACCGCTGGTCTGGGAGAGCGCTATGCACCTTACCTTGTCATCGCCGATGTGCTGCTCGACCTCGGCAACGATGTTGCCCTCTTCAAAGGGGATGTTTATGGCACTGTAAAGCTTCGGCAGCCGCCGTTCATAGTGAATGTCGATTACCGGGCCGATGATCTGGACGATCTCGCCAATGTTATCTGCCATGTTGTTCTCCTTTCTAGAGGTTGCTGCCGGAAATGATCTCCGTCATTTCCTGGGTTATGCTGGCCTGTCTGGCCTGGTTGTATTCGAGTTCCAGCTTGCTGATGAGGCTGTCCGCATTGCGGTTGGCTCCATCCATGGCGCTCCTGCGGGCGGCGTGCTCGGACGTCTTGGCCTGCAGGAAGGTGGAATAGATCATCGAGGAGACGAACATCGGGATCAGGCGGTTGAGCACCTCATCGCGGCTGGGTTCCAGAATGATCTCCGATTCAACGATGTCCTCGCCGACCTCGATCGGCAGCAGCTTGTAGGTCGAGGGTACGAAGGACAGCGAATTGACGTACTGGGTATAGATGATGTCGATCGAGGAGATCTCGTCGGCAGCGTACAGCTTCAGAATGTCGTAGATCAGGCCGTTGATCCGCGAGGGCCGCAGGTCATCCAGGTCGCTGAAGCTCTTGACCACCATGTAGCCGTTATTCATCAGCCACTTGATGCCGTAGGTTCCGATGACAAACAGCGGTTCATCCTTGGAGATGTTCTCCTCAATGTAGCGGAACAGGTCGAGGTTATAGGACCCGCACAGTCCGGAATTGGAGGAGATGATGATGTGCAGGGGGTTGTTGACCGCCGAGGGGACCAGATACGGGTTGGTTTCCTTTCCTTCCTTCCGGTGCGCGGAAAGAGCGGCCAGAACAAAGCGGTAGTAGGCTTCAGCGTAGTCGTTGTTGACGAACATCGCCTTCTTCTGCTTCTGCATCTTGGCGGTGGAAACCAGCGCCATCGCGTTGGTCAGCTTGCGGGTCGATCTGACCGTCTTGAGCTGTCTTCTGATCTTGCTGATCTGTCCGGCCATCTTACTTCACCGCCGTCTTGTAACGCGTCGTAAAGTCCGAGATGAACCGGTTGAGTTCCTCGGTCAGTTCATCAGACATCTTTTCACCGGTGGCCAGCTGGCTCACCAGTTCCGGATGAGAGGAATGGATCTCCATCAGCAGCGACTTTTCATAATCCCTGACTCTGTTCAGCGGGATGGTGTCGATGTAGCCGCGCTGGTTGGCGAACAGGACGACGATCTGATCTTCCTGAGCAAACGGTGAGTACTGCGGCTGCTTGAGCAGTTCGGTCAGATGCTGACCGTGATTGATCGTCCTTCTGGTCGACTGATCAAGGTCGGAGCCGAACTGGGCAAAGTCCAGAACTTCCTGATACTGCGCCAGGTCCAGCTTCAGTGAGGAAGCGACCTTCTTCATGGCCTTGCTCTGGGCAGCGGAACCGACACGGCTGACGCTTAAGCCGCTGTCAACGGCCGGCCGTACGCCGCTGTTAAACAGCTCGGTCTGCAGGAAGATCTGACCGTCGGTAATGGAAATGACGTTAGTGGGAATGTAGGCGGAAATGTCGCCGGCCAGCGTCTCGACGATCGGCAGGGCGGTCAGCGAACCGCCGCCGTTTCGGTCAGAGAGCTTGGCGCTTCTCTCCAGCAGTCTTGAATGGAGGTAGAAGACATCGCCCGGATAGGCCTCACGTCCCGGAGGCCTTCTCAGCAGCAGTGAAAGGGTGCGGTAGGCGACAGCGTGCTTGCTCAGATCGTCGTAGACGATCAGCACGTCCTCACCGCGGTTCATCCAGTATTCACCGATGGTGCAGCCGGTATAAGGCGCGACATACTGCAGGGAAGCCATTTCGCTGGCCCCGGCCACCACAACGGTCGTATAGTTCATGGCGCCGTTCTGCTTGAGCTTCTCCACGATCTGCGCTACGGTCGAATTCTTCTGACCGATGGCGACGTAAATGCACTTAACATCCTTGCCCTGCTGGTTAAGGATGGTATCGATGGCGATGGCGGTCTTGCCGGTCTGGCGGTCGCCGATGATCAGCTCACGCTGACCCTTGCCGATGGGCACCATGGCATCGATGATCTTGATGCCGGTCTGCAGCGGTTCGTTGACCGACTGACGGTCAATGACGCCGGGAGCCGGCCTTTCAATGGGCATGTAGCGGCTGGCCTTGATGGCGCCTCTGCCGTCCAGCGGACGGCCGACCGCATCAACGACCCGGCCCAGAAGCTCGTCACCGACCGGCGTCTCGACGACGCGCCCGGTGGAGATGACTTCCATGCCTTCTCTTACTTCCGTCGAATCGTCCAGCAGGACGGCTCCGACGCTTTCTTCTTCCAGGTTCATGACCATGGCGCTGCTCTCGCCGATGCGCAGCAGCTCTCCGCTCATGGCCTTGTTTACTCCTCTGATGGTGACGATGCCGTCAGCGACCGAAGTCACATAGCCGGTGGTATCAGCTGACTTGACCGTGATGTTCTCGCGGTCATAGGCTTCCAGCTGGCGGCGGATGTCTTCGTTGATGTCCCGGGCGGAAGCCTCGCTGTCGTCTTCCCAGGTCAGCAGTTCTTCCTTCATTTCCCGGATCCGGCTGCGGTAGGAACCATCCCAGACATTGTTGCCGACGACGACCTTGATGCCGCCGATCAGACTATCGTCAATGCGGTTTTCCAGCTTGACCTTCTGGTCTACCTGCCGGGAAACGGCATCCTCAATGGCGGCGATCTGACTGTCATCCAGCCGGCGGGCGGAATAGATGACACCGTGGTGCTTGCCCTGCAGCTGGTAGTAGTAAGTGAGGAAGTCGTTTATCAGCATTACTTCATTGTAGTTTCTCTCCCTCAGAGCGCCAATGGAAAAACAGGCGTCCAGAACGCCTTTGTCCAGGGTGTTTCCAAAGTATCGCTGTAATGTTGCTTTCTTATCACTTACGCTATTGTCAGAAGATGTTAGAAATGAAGACAATTCGCTGTTTCTGGTTAACAGATCGCTGATCTTCTCCAGCTCGCTGCGGAAGAGTTCCTCTCTGCCTTCCTGCTTGGCCAGATCCATCAGCATGCGGGCATATCGCCTGGTCCGTTCGCTCATCGGCGGCTGACTTCCCTGATGAAGCCCTCAACGCTGTCGCGGTCGGACTTGCTGTCGAGCTTCTGCTGCAGCAGCTTCTCCGCTGCGCTCAGAGCGATGTCGACAACTTCTTCATGCATATCTTCCAACATCTTGTTCTTTTCCAGAGTGATATTACGCTGAGCATCCTCGACCAGCTGCTGAGACTTCTGTCTGCCCTCTTCAATGATGGCTTCCTTAAGTTTCTGGCCTTCTTCCTGAGCATGGAAGATGATCTGTTGGGCCTGTACGTTGGCCTCTTCGATCTGCTGGCTGGCTTCGGCATTCAGTTGCTCGTTCTTGTTCTTCAATGCTTCCGCATCGGTAAGCCGCTTCTCCTCATACTCGCTTCTGGCATCGAGGATCTTCTTGACCGGCTGCCAGGCCAGCTTGTACATCAGAAGAAACAGCACCGCAGTGGCGCACAGCTGAGTAATTACAGTCAAGATATTTGGCATTAATTGACTTAATACATCAATATCTATGTTCATAATTACCTGCCTCTTATAACTTGTTGCCTAAGACGAAGATGATCAGGAAGGAAACCAGCAGGCCGTAAATGGCACAGGTTTCCGAAATGGCGGCGCCGATGATGGCCATGCCCTGGATCTTGCTGGCAGCATCCGGGTTCTTGCCGATGGATTCAACGGCAGCGATGGCGATCTTGCCTTCAAATATGCCGGTGACGACACCGGTCATGACGGATAAGGTGGCAGCGAACGCTAAAAGTGCTACTTCCATAATTTTCCTCCTATTTATTCATTCTCCGGTAATTCCTTACCAATGAATGATACTGACAGAATTACAAAGATATAGGTCTGCATTGCTCCGGAGAACAGGTCAAAGTAGAAATGCAGAACCGGGGCAATCGCGACTCCGAACAGGTTGAAGTTGTGCAGGAAGGGGATTGCCGATGACACGGCGGCCAGCATCGAATAGATGACCTTCATCAGGATGCTTCCGGCAATGATGTTGCCGAACAGACGCAGTGACAGGGACGCAAGCGTGGAGATCTTGCTGATGATGTTGATCAGAACGAAGGGGGCGAAGGGCTCAAACCAGCTTTTCAGGTACTTCTTCGGTCCTCTTGCCCGGGCCGAGCATACTTCGATGAGAACGCAGGTGATGGCCGCCAGCGTCAGGGTGACACTGTAGTTGGCCGTCGGGCATTCCAGGGAAAACAGACCGGCGATGTTGGATATGAAGATGTAGATGCTCACCGTCGCAATGTACGGAGACAGCTTGCGGGTCAGCCGTTCATTGGTCTTTTCCCTGACGATGTTTTCGATCGCCTGAGCGGCCATCATGCAGACCAGCACGACTCCGGTCGGCTTGTCCAGCGGGTCGAACTTACGCAGCTTGCCGTTGACCAGCAGCAGAAGCAGCGCAATGAGTCCGGTTACTGCCCAGATGTAATATACGGTTGGCTGGATCTCCATGACATCACCTCCTTTTCTCCTTGATGATTTCCCTAAAAAACAGATAAAGCTTTACTGACATCAGTCCCAGGAAGGCCGTCAGCACGCTGACGTAACGGGGAATTACCGTTCCGATCAGCAGCGGCATCGCCAGCAAGGCGATCCTCAGTACGCTTCCTGCCAGGAAAGATATTTTCGCTTTATCGTGTCTCTTGATCGCATTGCTGATGCTGAATTCAACCAGCTTTCGGTGGATCAGGCTGGCCAGGACGCCTAACAGCATGCCTGTCAGCAGAGCCGCCGGACCGGGATGCAGAATCAGATCCGTGCCCATTCAGAAACATGATAACAAGACAATGCTGCAGCCCGCGATTCGGGCACCTTAGGCCTGTAGTGCATGGATCCTGCTATCTCCTTTCCTGTTCTGAATACAATGAGATTCTAGCATAATTGGCTTTCCTTTGCATTAAAAATCGGTCGCAACAGAAAAGGCGGCAGCCGTGATTCTGCCACCGTCATTTTCCGTTGATGTCTTAATATTTCTTCAGGATCTCATCGATCTTCCGTAACACTTCTTTCGGCTCTTCGTAATAGTAAATGTGGAAATACGGATCGCCCGTCAGTATGGCTGACAGGTTGATGCTCCGGCGGCAGAAGAGATGGCAGGGGACCCCGATCTTCTCGCCGTAGGCCAGCTCATAGCCGACTCCCAGGGAAGGGGTACTGACCTCGCCGATCAGCAGATCGCTTTCGCTGAGCCAGTACATGTCCTGCTGATAGATCTCCTGCGGTGTCGGTCTGACCTCCAGGTCCAGATTGCCGACGTGTTCGGTCAGGACGTCTGCGCTCTTGAGCAGATGAGTGATCATCTGACGGTACAGATCCGCGTCCTGTCTGCCACCCCGGATGGACCCGGCGAAATAGACGCGCGGGCGGTCCTTTTCCTGATTTAACTTTCTGACCTCTTCGAACTCCTCAGGGCTGACATGACAGTAGCCCTGGGGATTTTTGATCAGATATCCTGGTGATATTCCTCAGCATCGAAGAATCTCTCCAGCGGTTTCAGTTCCACGTAAAACTCTTCGTAATTTCTTCTCTTTTCCGCAAAGATCTTTTTCAGCAGGGGCAGATCCGCTTCGTTGTCATAGTAGACGCCGGTCTGGTACTGGGTGCCGACATCCTCCTTCTGGCGGTCCTTCTGCGTCGGGTCTATGCAGATGAAGAAGGCATCGACGATCTTCCTCATGGAGATTTTCCGGCTGTCATAGACAACCTTCACCGTTTCCCGGTAGCCGGTGGTGTCGGTGCATACTTCCTTATAGGTCGGATTATCCGTATGCCCGTTGGCATAGCCGACGGTCGTGGACACCACGCCATCCAGCAGCTGCATCGCTCTTTCCGTACCCCAGAAGCAGCCTCCGGCCAGATATATCGTCTTTTCCATGCTGTTAACCTCTCTCTGCCAGCTTAAGCAGTTCTTCTTTCTCGTTGGGGTAGCCTTCCAGCACCCGGTCCATTATCTCGTTGAGCTTATCGCCGATCTCCCGGCCCTGGTAACCCATTTCCATCAGGTCCTTGCCGCTGATCTTCAGATCGGCGATCCTGACCGG
Source organism: Erysipelotrichaceae bacterium (assembly GCA_017612595.1). Lineage (GTDB taxonomy): Bacteria > Bacillota_I > Bacilli_A > Erysipelotrichales > Erysipelotrichaceae > UBA1783. Next base: position 13,804 of record JAGAFL010000075.1, read on the forward strand.
CGCCTTTTCCTCGATCAGCTTTCTGACTTCGGCTTCCAGCTCGTCGCACTGTTCAGGCCGGCTGTATTCGGTGTTCTGGGCCAGACAGTCCGCCTTCTTGAAGGCAATGAGATCAAGGGCGTACTCACCCATTCTGTTCAGCAGCCTGGCTGCCTTGGGCAGCTGGTCATGGTTTCTGATCAGCATGAGCACTTCATCAGAAGTCTTTCTTTCCATGTGCAGCCGCTCCAGGACGGCTTCCGCGATCCGGGCAGAAGCCTGGGCATGACCGATGTAGCGGTCGCGGCCCTTTTCGCTGACCGTCCGGACCTCGGGCTTGCCGATGTCGTGCAGCAGCGCGGCCCAGCGCACGGCCGGCTTGGCCGGGCTTTCGGCAACGACCCTGACCGTGTGATGCCAGAGGTCATAGATGTGATACTTGTGGTTCTGCGGAAAGTCCATGATCGCCGTCAGCTCCGGCACAATGACCTCAAACACCTCCGCATAATCCAGCAGATATCTCTCCGCGTACTGACTGCAGAGGATCTCGTTCATTTCCTTCAGGATCCTTTCCTGAGAAACGTAGCGGAGGTCTTCCCTGTGGCTGAAGATGGCTTCTCTGGTCTTTTCCTCGATTTCAAAGTTAAAGCGGCTGGCAAAGCGGATCGCCCTGAGAATGCGCAGGGCGTCTTCTTCAAAGCGCTCGTCGGCATTGCCTACCGTTCTGATGATGCCGGCTTCCAGATCCTGCTGACCGCCGAAAAGGTCCAGCAGTCCGCTGCGGTTGTAAGCCATGGCGTTGATGGTAAAGTCCCGGCGGCTGAGATCATCGCGGATGTCCCGGGAAAAGCTAACCTCATCGGGATGGCGGTGATCGCTGTAGGTCTTCTCCGTCCGGTAGGTGGTCACTTCAAAGCCCTGGTGATCGATGATCACGGTAACGGTGCCGTGCTGCAGTCCGGTATCGCTGTAGCGGGGGAAGACCCGGTGCATTTCCTCAGGCGTGGCACTGGTAGTAATGTCATAATCATGCGGCTGCAGGCCTAAAAGGCTGTCACGCACGCAGCCGCCGACAACATAGGCCTCATAGCCGTTTTCTTCCAGAATTTCAAGGATACTGTTTACCTTTTCGGGAATGTTCATACTATTAATTTATCACATTTGTTCAGGCAAAAGAAAAGCGATGCCGCCCGGCATCGCCTTTATCCTTCTATTTCTTAATGTCCTGAACCTCATTTGCCTTCAGAACTCTCAGGAAGTTTCGGTAGAACATGCAGTCGATCTCCTGCTGCGTGAAGCCTTCTCTTACCAGCGCGTCATACAGCAGGTTCATCTTTCCGCAGTCGGTCAGGCCTTTCGGGGTTTCAATGCCGTCAAAGTCACCGCCCAGGGCGATGGTCTCAATGCCGGCCAGATCCCTGACGTGTTTCACGTGTCTGACCATGTCGTCCAGCTGATCGCTGTCAGTGTTATCGCTGATGAATTCCGGGCAGTAGTTAAGCCCCATGATGCCGCCGTTGTCCCTGAGCTTCAGGATCATGTCATCGGTAAGATTTCTGGGGAAGTCCTTAATGGCCCGGCAGTTGGAATGACTGGCCACGATTGGCTTTCTGGCAACGGAAAGGACATCGTAGATGCCGGCGTCATTGAGATGGGAAACGTCTACGATGATGCCCTTGTCCCACATCCTGCCGATCGCTTCAAAGCCGAAGGGCTTAAGCCCTCTTTCCGTATCGGCTTTGATCAGCTCCCTGCTCAGATAATTGGGATATCCCAGTTCATTTTCAAAGTTCCAGGTCAGCGTCATCATCCGGACGCCCCGGTCATACAGCTTGTCAATGTTCTCCAGCTGTCCTTCCAGGATCCCGCCTTCTTCCGTCGTCAGGATGGCGCTTATGATGCCCTGACGGGCGTTTTCCTCGATCTCTTCAGCCGTAGTCGCCTTGCGGATGCGTCCGGGATTTTCCGCCATGACCTCATCATATTTATCGATATAACGGTTAACGGTCGCAAACGGGTGCAGATCACCTTCAAGATAAACGAACATGGCAAAGCACTGGGCCATGTACCGGCCTTCTTCCAGCTTCTTAAGCGATACATGCAGGTCGTTTTCCGCAAAGGGCTTCCCGCTTCTCAGAAGCTCGGGAATGGTGTCGCAGTGCATGTCAATTACCCGAAAATCCTTCATAAGTCCCTCTTCCTTTCAAAATACGGTCCCGGTTGCCCGGGATCCGTATGAAGCTACTTGGTTCCGAAGATGCGGTCGCCGGCATCGCCCAGGCCGGGAACGATGTAGCCGATCTCGTTCAGTTTCTCGTCCCTGGCAGCCAGGTAGATGTCAACATCCGGGTGAGCCTTCTCGACGGCGTCAATGCCTTCCTGAACGCCGACCAGGCAGACCAGGGTAATATCCGTGGCACCGGCTTCCTTGACGAAGTTGATGGCAGCGGTGGAGCTGCCGCCGGTTGCCAGCATCGGGTCAACAACGAAGACCTTGGCAGAAGCGATGTTGGGCGGGAACTTGGCATAGTATGAATGCGGCTCCAGCGTCTCTTCGTCGCGGTAGAGGCCGACATGGCCGACCTTGGCGGTCGGGATGATGGCCTGAATGCCGTCAACCATGCCCAGACCGGCTCTCAGAATGGGGACCAGGACGACCGGCTTGCTCAGTTCATAGCCAACGGCCTTTCCCATCGGGGTCTCAATCGGGACTTCCTTCAGAGCAGCATCCTTCATGATCTCATAAACCATCAGACCGCCGATTTCGTCCAGATTCTGCCGGAAGTCCTTGGTTCCGGTTTCCTTGCGGCGCATGATGGTCAGCTTATGCTTGATTAACGGGTGGTCTAATAAATGCAGCATCGTGATTACCTCCTCAATTTATAATCCTAAAGCAGTGCTTTATTGATATCCTCAATCTTCAAATCGCCCTGGCGCAGCAGCTTAAGCTCTTCGCCGGTGCAGTCGATGATGGTGCTGGCCGTCTTGGAGAAGGCCTCGCCGGCCACGATCAGGTCAATGCGGCCGTCCAGCTGCTGCAGTACTTCCGCATCGGTGTTGCATGCCGGTTCGCCGGACAGGTTGGCGCTGGTGACATACATCGGGCCGACTCTTTCCAGAAGCTTCAGGGCAAACAGGTCGTTGGGAATGCGCACGGCCACGGTTTCCAGACCGTTGTCGATGACATCCTTCTTCTTCAGTACCATGGTAAGGGCTCCCGGCATGAAGCGCAGAGCCAGTTTTCTTTCTCTGTCTGACAGCCAGGCAATGGCTTCCAGGTCAGCCAGGGAAGCGACCATTACCGGGAAGGGCTTGGTCTCCGGACGCTTCTTGGCGTTCTTCATTCTTTCCGCCGCGGCCTTGCGGTTACATAAAACACCGATACCATAAACAGTATCGGTGGGAAAAGCTAAAATACAGTCATTATGTAAAGCCTGGACGATTTCTTCGAATTTGTCTTTCGTTAAAACTCTGGTCATAAGCAGTCCTTACATCCGTCATCCCTTTGATTGGATGACCCTGAATTCCTTACCTGTTATTCTAATACAGCTGTTCCTGCTATGCAATTGTCTTTTTCTTTTCCCGGCAATACATCCACAGCAGCGCCAGTGAGACCAGTCCGAATCCGGCCAGAGTGTACAGGGCGCTGTTGATGCCGACGCTGTCTTCCAGATAACCGGTAAGAAGCGGGGCGATGAGCGAAGGAATGTTGTTGTAGATGGCCAGGCCGATCAGCTGGCCGGAAGACTTCAGGCTCTCCGGCGACTCATCGTCCACCAGTTCCTTGGTGGCGACCATGGTCAGCGGGAAGGTAAGTCCCTGCAGAACGGACAGAACCAGCACGAAATTCAGATTGTCAGACATGCCGTAAAGCAGATAACGCAGGGAATAGATGATCACGGAAAGGCCGTAGACCGCAATGGCGCCATAGCGCCTGACAAGTCTGTTGCCGGTAAAAAACAGCGGCAGCTCGCAGATTGCCATAACCGACCAGAACAGGGATACGTGTCTTTCTGCGCCGCCGACATACAGGATCTTGTCAACGATGATGAAGTCGATGGCCACCATCATCGTGTAGCAGAAGGTCAGGGAAGCGACGATCAGGACGTAGGTTTTCTTCTTCATCAGCCTGCCGACGTCGTTCCAGTTGATCTTCTCGTTGGAGATCTTGATGGCGTCGTCCATCATGGTGTTCACCATGATCAGCAGGGCAATGGCGATGACGGCCGCCAGCGCCAGCATCTTATAGGTGCCCTTCTCGACGATCCGGCTGATCATTTCCGAGCCGACAGCCCAGCCGATGGAGCCATAGGCTCTGATGATGCCGTAGCGCTTCTTCAGTTCCTCGCCGCTCTCCAGCGCATAGCTGTCATAGACGTTGATGACGACCTTGAAGAACATGATGACCAGTGAAGCAGTTATGAAGTGGAAGAGGTAATTGTATTCGCTGTAGCGGTAAAGCAGAACGCAGCAGAGCGCAAACACGACGTTCATGATGTTCAGGTAGCGCTTGATGGTCCGGTTTCGGTCACACAGGTAACCGACGTAAAACTGCAGAACGGTTCCCAGAACAGCGCCGAAGGAAAGAATGGCGCTCCTCTGCATGGCGCTGTAGCCGATATTGGTCAGATACGGTATCAGCAGGCAGTAGGCGATCGCCTGCCCTACGTATTCAATGAAGAAAGTGATCTTAAACATCAGCAGCTTTTTCCTGTCGTTCATGGTTTCTGCCTCCCGTTTCATTTTACCATACCCGGTAATTCCGTTCTTTTGCGAAGCTCCGAAAATTTTTCTCGCTTTTTCACCAAAATACTATATAATGGTTATGCACCTTGGAGAGTTGGCCGAGCGGTTTAAGGCACCATCTTGGAAAGGTGGCGATGTGAAAGCATCCGTGAGTTCGAATCTCATGCTCTCCGCCATTGCAAACAAAAGAACCTGTCTCACAGATTGGTTCTTTTTTCATGTGTTATAATCGTTATGGAAATCATATGATGATTGATGTGTTGCTTTATATTATCTTAATCTTCTTTGCCTTCTTTGTGTGCTTTGTTTTCTGCCGGCCCCAAAGCCGCAACAAAAGCCCTACTGTGACGCATCAGACAATCATTCCGAAAAAGCCATTAAGCGAACAAGAGACCTTTGGAAAACGCGGAGAACAGCAGGTCAGTCTTATGCTGAAAAAGGTTGCTGAATCCTGCGGTGGACATGTGTTTAACGATTATACTTTCGCTGATCAACAGGGCTTTTCAACAAATATAGACCATTTGCTGATTTGCAAAGGCGGGCTATTTGTCATAGAAACAAAAGCAAATAAGGGTTTAATTTACGGAAACGATAATGATGATTATTGGCGCGCCGAAAAAGAGCCTTGGCAAGAGGACAAAGAGTTTAAAAACCCAGTCAGACAAAACCAAGGCCACATAAACCATCTCCGCCGAATGATGGGAGGAAAGGCTCCGAAGATCATTTCAATGGTTATCTTCTCTGCAGCTTCGTCTCTTGCCCACGTAAACAGTTCCTGCACCTATAGTCTTCGTTCCGCTTATGAATATCTGATAAGTAAAGCCAACGAAGAGAAATATAGTCCTCAAACGGTGGAAAGATTTCGCCGCATCCTTTTTATCATTCAGGAAGAACACGGTATTTCCATTGAAGAACATAATGCAATCGTAAGGGACAGATTCTCTTCTTAATCTCTGCTTATGCAGTCTTCCGTTTCGGTTCTATTAATATATGTGAAAACCTCCTGCTTGAGCAGGAGGTTTATTATGTTGTCTTTTTACTTGATTGGTAAAAATTTATGTGGGAAATGCCGTAGGTCTTCTCCCGGTATTTAACCAGGTTGCCATATTCTTCGGCCAGCTCCAGGTCCTTTTCGCTCCGGATGGCTAAAGATCCGTTTTCATCAAGAAGACTGCTGGAGCCAAGCGCCTGCATCAGCGGTTCATAGAGATCCGGCTGGGTAAAGGGCGGATCGGCGTAAATCAGATCGAACTTATATCCCAAACCATCGAGTCTTCTGATTGCGCTGAAGACATCCTCCTTACAGACTTCATGACGGACATCTTTCAACTTGCAGCTGTCGATGTTTTTCTTAATGACGTTGACCGCTTCCCTTCCGGCATCGACCATTACCGTCAGTCTCGCTCCCCGGCTCATGGCTTCAATGCCCACGGAGCCGCTGCCGGAAAAGAGGTCAAGAAAACGGCTGTCCTCAACTCTGAACTGCCAGATGTTGAACAGCGATTCCTTGATCCGGTCGGTGATCGGTCTGGTATCCAGACCCTTGGGCGCCTCCAGACGGCGGTTACGGGCGGTTCCTGATATTACGCGCATTGGCTTTTCCTCTCCTTAATATTACTCCATTTCTCCGGAAAACAGAATCAGCGACCTGCAGGTCATGTTATAATCTAACTGGAAAACGAGGGCATAAACATGATCGATTTTGACACCATCCTGCAGCGTAAAGGAACCAACTGTCACAAATGGGATTCTCTGGTCAGCGAATACGGGAAAGACAACGATATCATACCCATGGGCATCGCCGACATGGATTTTCCCTGCAGCGACGAGATACTGGCCGCCATGCGCAAAAAGCTCGATGAGCGGGCATTCGGCTACTGCGAGGATCCCCTGAACGGCCTGAGAGAACTGATCGTGGAGCGCTATAATGCCCGCGGCTACAACATCACCGCCGATGACATCGTGATTGCCACCGGCGTCGTCTACGCCATCAACAATGTCATCCGCGCCTTCAGCAAGCCCGGCGACAGGATCGTTTTACCATCACCTTACTATACGCCCTTCCGGCCGCTGATCGAGAAAAACGGCTGCCAGGTTCTGGAATGCCCGATGGTTATCAGAAACAATCGCTATGAAATGGATCTGGCCGCCATTGAGGACGCTGTGGATGAAAGCACCACCATGTTCATCTTCTGTAACCCTCACAATCCCACCGGCCGTATCTTCGACGAAGACGAACTGCGGGAAGCCGCTGATTTCTGTCAGAGACACCATCTCTGGATCATCAATGACGAGATTCACGCCGACTTCGCCCTTAACAAGCCGATGAAGTCGATTCTTAACATCAGCGAATACACCCGCTCTCATGCCTTCACCTTCTTAAGCGCCACCAAGACCTTCAACCTGGCCGGCATGAAGATGTCCTTCGGTTTCATCACCGATCCCGAATGCCGCAAAAGATACCATAAGCAGGCCGAATTGAGCGGACTGGAAAGCATCAACAGTCTGGCTCCGGAAGCCGTCAAGGCGGCTTATCGTTCTTCCGCAGAATGGGAAAGAAGCCTGATCAGCTATCTGCGCGCCAACTGCGCCTACGCCTGTCAGTTCATCAGGGAGCGACTGCCCCAGATAACCGTTTACCCCAATGAGGGCACCTATCTGTTATGGCTGGACATGCGCGGCTGCGGCGTTGAACCGGAAAAACTTAATGATTTCCTCATTAAAGAATCCCATGTTCAGCTGAATGACGGAAAATTTTACGGCAGCCGGTACGCCGGCTTCCAGCGCATGAACTGCGCGCTGCCGTTCAGTCAGCTCAGGGAAGCTCTGGAAAGAATGGAAAAAGCCCTGAACCGGTGACATATGTTATAATTTAAGGTGGAGTTCAAGATGGAAAAAGGACTGTTCATTACCCTGGAGGGCTGCGAAGGCTCCGGGAAGACCACTGCTGCCAAGACCGTGATCCGCAAGCTGACGGAAGACGGTTTTGACGTGCTTTACACCCGGGAGCCGGGCGGCATCGACATCGCCGAACAGATCAGACGAGTCATTCTCGACTTCAACAATACGGCCATGGACGAAAGGACCGAAGCCCTGCTGTTTGCGGCCAGCCGCCGCCAGCATCTGGTCGAAAAGGTCATTCCTGCCCTGGAACAGGGAAAGACCGTCATCTGTGACCGTTTCATCGACTCCTCACTGGCCTACCAGGGCTACGCCCGGGGGATCGGCATGGACAACGTCATGAAGATCAACGAATTCGCCATCGACAGGCACATGCCGGATCTGACCGTTTATTTTTCCATTGATCCTCAGGAAGGTCTGAAAAGGCTCAGCGGCAGGGACGAGATCAACCGCCTGGACGTTGAGAAGCTGAATTTTCACCGGAAGGTTCAGGAAGGCTATGAGAAGCTTGTTGAACTGTATCCGGAAAGGATCCGGGTCATCGACGCTTCCCGGAGCCGGCAGGCCGTAGCCGACGACTGTTACCGGCTGATCGCCGGATTCCTGAAGGAGCACGATGTTTAGGGAAATCCTGCAGAGCCAGCAGCCGACCGTCTATCAGACACTGACCAATTCCCTGAAGGACAACAAGCTGTCGCACTGCTATCTGTTCACCGGACCCAAGGGTACCCCGAAGAAGGAGACCGCCCTGCTTCTGGCGCAGTCCCTGGTCTGTGAAAAGGGCGATGCCTGGGCCTGCGAACAGTGCGCCACCTGCCGGCGGATACAGGAAGGCAACTACGCCGACCTGATTTACATTGACGGTGAGGGCAAGCCCATCCGCGTTGAGCTGATCGAGGCTTTGAAGACCCGCTTTGAGAAGACTGCCCTGGAGAAAAACGGGCATAAGATCTTCATCATCGACAACTGCGAAACGCTGACTCTGAAATCGGCCAACAGCCTGCTCAAGTTCATTGAGGAGCCGGCAGGCGAGATGACCGGTATCTTCATTTCATCCCAGCCGGAACGCCTGCTTCCGACGATCGTCTCCCGCTGTCAGACCGTCAGCTTCCGACCCCTTTCCCAGCAGCAGTTCCATGATGTGGCCAGGGAAAAGGGACTGGACGAACTCACTTCCCATTTCGTTTCCCGGCTGATCGACAGTACCGACCAGATCGAGACGGTCATTTCCAGCGAACCGTTCACCAACGCGCTGGTCAGCTTTGAAGAGTTCCATAGGCTGTTTCTGGACAGCCGGCCGGAAGCCGTCCTCTACCTGCAGGATCGCTTTTCCCGGCTCAATAAGAGCGACCGCAACGCTGCCCGGGATACCTTCCGGTATTTCCTGGACATCTGCCTGCAGTTTGTCTCCGACTGCCTGGACGGCTATGACAGCCAGGACGAAAACTACCGCCAGCTGATGCAGAAGGCAAAGGCCGGCAATCTTAATTATGCTGATTACCTGAAGGCAATCGCCGAAACCCGGGACGGCTTCAACATGTCCGCCAACGGGCTTCTGCTCATTGACCAGATGCTATATAAATTATTGGAGGTTTAAACATGGCTAACAGCGAAACAAGAGAAAACCAGCAGCAGTTCAAGTACTGCGTAGCTGTCAAGTTCAACGGGTCCAAGAAGGCCTATACTTTCGGAACCGATAACGAAAACCTGCACTATGGCGACAAGGTCGTCGTGGAGACGGTCAGAGGCGTGGAACTGGGAGAGCTGATCAGCGATCTGCGCGACGCTTCCCTTCATCACAAGGGCGCCACTCTGAAGCCGATCCTGCGCACCGCTACGCCTGACGACATCGCTCACGACAAGCGAAACCGCGAAGAGGCTCCGGAACTGATGGCCAAGTGCCAGAAGTGCATTGAACAGTGCGGACTGGACATGTACCTGATCTCCGCCGAGTATACCCTGGACCGCAACAAGGTCATCTTCTCCTATGTCGCTGACGACCGCGTCGACTTCCGCGAACTGCTGAAGGCACTGGCCTCCACTTTCCACTGCCGCATTGAACTGCGTCAGATCGGTCCGCGCGACAAGGCCAAGATCATCGGCGGTCTGGGCTGCTGCGGCATGGAGACCTGCTGCTCCCGTTTTCTGGACGACTTTGACATCGTCTCCATCAACATGGCCAAGAATCAGCTGCTGGCTCTTAACACCGCCAAGCTGTCCGGCCAGTGCGGCAAGCTGATGTGCTGCCTGAAGTACGAAGATGAGGCCTACAAACAACTGCGCGCCGGCCTGCCGAAACTGAACACCGCCGTCTACTACAACGGCGAGAAGTTCCGCATCACCACCATGAACATCCTCAACAACTCCGTCCGCATTTCCAACAAGGAACATGCCGTTGATCTGACCATCAACGAATTAAAGAAACTGCTGCCTTCCAAGAAGGAACAGGAAAAACCCACAGAAAACGCTGAAAGCTGAAATC
>JAGAFL010000076.1:0-7284 GCA_017612595.1 Erysipelotrichaceae bacterium
GCGATGGCGAACAGTTCATAGCCTGCTGCCAGGTTGGATGATGTACCGCCGGCCTTGGCTGCCAGCATGAAGCCTGCCAGCGCGAAGAGCGAAGCGGCGATCATGTAGGAGATGATGGTCATCTTGGTGGTATTGATGCCTGATACTTCCGCAGCGTCAGGGTTGCCGCCGATGGCGTACATCTTCTTGCCGAAAGGCGTATGGTTGAACAAAAACCAGATGAACAGTCCGACGATCAGGGCTACCACGCCCAGGTTGGGAACGAATTCCAGACCCAGGAACGAACCGGCTGCCCAGTCGGTGTACTGCTCGATCAGACCGCCGATCGGCTGTGCGCCGGTGTAGACCAGGCAGATGCCGTAGATGACTGTCTGCATGCCGTAGGTGCCGATGAAGGCGGGGACGTGCATCTTGGAGACGACCAGACCGTTGATCAGACCGAAGGTCAGGGCAAAGCCGATCATCAGCAGCGCGCATACCAGCCACATGTTCAGAGGCGGCATATTGGGGTAGACCTTCTGAACGTAGTCCGCTCTCTGCAGCAGGGTAGCGGCGATGCAGCCGGCAAAGCCGACCTGACGTCCGGCGGAAAGGTCATTGTTTCTCATGATCAGAACGGCCGCGATGCCGAAGGCGATGACGGCACGGACGGAAACGTTCATCAGCAGGTTCTTGATGTTGTACTTGCCGAAGAAGTTCGGGTTGTCGATGCCGACGATGATGGCCGAAATGATGATCAGGATGACAACTCCGTTGTTCATGATGAAGTTGCCGATTTTCTTGATGTCAAACTTTCTTTCTTTCTTATCCATATGCATACCTCTTATTACTTACTGAACTTGGTGGAGAGTTCCATGATCTTTTCCTGATTCATGTCCTCACCTTCCACAAATCCGGTTATCTGTCCTTCGCACATGACCATGATGCGGTCGCAGACGCCGATCAGTTCCGGCATTTCGCTGGAGACCATGATGACGGTCTTTCCTTCCTTGGCCAGCCGGCCGATGATGGAATAGATCTCATACTTGGCGCCGACGTCGATGCCTCGGGTCGGCTCATCCATGATCAGCACTTCCGGGTCCTTGGCCAGCCAGCGGGAGATGATTACCTTCTGCTGGTTGCCGCCGGAGAGGTGCTGGATCTGCGTCTTCTTGCTGGGCGTCTTGATGGAGAGCTCACCGATGCTCTTGTCGACGATCTGGTTGATCTTCTTCTGGTCGACCATCACCCGGTACTTAAGGTAATCGTTGACTGAGGCGATGCCGACGTTGTCGCCGACCGAGAGAACTCCGAAGATGCCGGAGCCGCGGCGGTCTTCCGTCAGCAGGGTAACGCCTTCACTGATGGCGTCACTGGGGCTCTTGATGTTCAGCTTCTTTCCCTTGAAGTAAACTTCGCCGGAAGTGATTCCCCTTAAGCCCATGATGGCTTCCATCAGTTCGGTACGCTGAGCGCCGACCAGTCCGGCCACGCCCAGGATCTCGCCGTCCTTAGCCTCAAATGAGCAGTGCTGGAAGGAATGTTCGTGAATGGAACAGAAGTCCTTAACCTCAAATACCACTTCGCCGGGGGTATTGACCTTGGGCGGGTAGAGGTTCTTGAGCTCACGGCCGACTTCCTTTTCAATGATCATGTCGGTCGTCATCTCGCTGGCTTCCCAGGTACCGATGTACTGGCCGTCACGCATGATGGTGATCTCGTCGGAGATCTGCAGGATCTCGTCCATCTTATGGGAAATATAGATAACACCACACCCCTTGGCGGTCAGCTGTCTGATGATCTCAAACAGCTTGTCGACTTCCTTCAGGGTCAGTGATGAAGTAGGCTCATCCAGAATGACGATCTTGGCGTCCGCACTCAGCGCCTTGCAGATCTCGACCAGCTGCATCTGTGAAGCGGTCAGCGTCTGCAGCTTGGCATGGGCGTCAAAGTTCAGATTCAGTTCGTCGAGCAGGGCCTGAGCATCCCTGTACATTTTCTTGTGGTCAATCAGCTTGACCGGTCCGATCTTCTTTACCGGATATCTGCCGACATAGATGTTTTCCGCAATCGTGCGGTCGGGAATCGGCAGCAGTTCCTGGTGAACCATGGCGATGCCGCGGTTCAGCGCTTCAAAGGGGTCGCGGTTGTTGATCTCCTGACCCTGGTAAATGATCTCGCCCGAATCCTTCTTGTAAATGCCGAAAAGGCATTTCATGAGGGTTGATTTTCCTGCACCGTTCTCTCCCATCAAGGCGTGCACGTGGCCCGGCTTGAGGCTCAGATTGGCGTTGTAAAGCGCCTGGACGCCCGGGAAAGCCTTGCAGATGTTCTTCATTTCAAGTACGTATTCTGACATATATACTTCCTTTTGCGGCTTACGCCGCTCGCAAATTAGGCAAAGAGTTGCATGGGAAACCCATGCAACTCTTTAAAGTTCTTTCCGGTTGATTATTTCAGATAGTTGTCAACGTTCTCGGTAGTAACCATGACGTACGGAACGTAGTTGACTTTCTTTTCCGGAGCCTTGCCGGCCAGTAAACCTAAGACGGTTTCGCAGGCGGCAGTAGCCTGACCGAGGTCATCGTTCAGAACGGTACCGGTCATGGTGCCGTCCTTGACCATCTGGCAGCATTCCGGTAAGGCGTCAACGCCAACCAGATAGATGTCCTTGCCAACAGTTCTGCCGGCAGCGACGATTGACTGGTAAGCGCCTAAGGCCATGCCGTCGTTGTTGCAGAAGACAACTTCGATCTTGTCGCCGAATGTGCTTAAGGCATTGGCAACGAGTTCCTGGCCCTGAGCCTGGTCCCAGTTACCGGTCTGCTGGAATAAGCATTCAACCTTTGCGCCTAATTCTTCCATCTTCTTGATGGAGAATTCGGTTCTGTACTGAGCGTCGGTGTTCTCGGGGTCGCCCATGATCATGATGTAGGAAACAACACCATCATTATTGAGGTCGCCGTGATTCTCAACGTTGTAAATGATTTCGCCCTGGTATCTGCCTGAGTCTCTGGCATCAGCGCCGACATAGCAGGTCTTGTCGCCGTATGCGAAGTCAGCAATCTCACGGTTGATGAATACGCACGGAATGCCGGAAGCAACAACTTCCTTGGCTAAGGCGTCAGAAGTGGTCTGAACGAGGTTGACGATCAGAGCATCAACACCCTTGGAGATGAAGGTTCTGACCTGCTCGGTCTGAGTGTTTACGTCGTTGGCACCGTCAACGATTTCGACAGTGTAATGAACACTGGCGTCCTTGGCGTTGAGGTCCTCGAAGTACTTCTGAATATCATTACGATAGAGAGTCATGAAGTTATCGTTGAACTGGTAGATAGCTACGCCGATCTTAACTTCCTTGACCTGGGGCTTCTTTTCACAGCCGGCAAATGAGACGACCATTAATAAAGCCAGTAATACTGCTAAGAGTTTCTTCATACGAAATTTTTTCCTCCTTCGGTTATTAAACTCCTTAGTAATTATAGCACAAAACAATGCCATGCAAGCCCATAAATGATAGCGCTTTCCAAGCTGCCTGCCACACGGCTCGACGGAGCACGGTCACAATGGACAGAGAGCCGGTTTTTGTCTATTTCCGCAAACGGTCAGAGGTATCTGTCCAGCTGCCGTTCGCACTCCGGGTATTTCCTAAGCCCGGAAACGTCAACGATCCGGCCTCTGGAAACGACCATGGAGACATGGCGCAGCGCCTTCAGATCTTCCAGCGGGTTTTCTTCCGTGACGATCAGGTCAGCGCACTTGCCGGCAGCCAGCGAGCCGATCTCATTTTCCATGCCGATGATCCGGGCATTGCCCAAAGTCGCGCTGCAGAGGGCAAATTCATTGGAAACGCCGGCGTACTTCTGCAGATAATAAACCTCTCTCCACATGTCGTAATGGGTGATGTAAGGACAGCCGGTATCGGTTCCCAGACCGACCGGTATGCCGGCCTTCAGGCATTCCCGGACGCAGTTGATGATGCCGTTGAACAGCACCTTTCCGTTGTACTGCTGGACTTCGGTGGCGCCGATCAGTTCCCTCTCAAACAGGGCAAAGGGCAAAGCCGGGGAAATGGTATTCACCAGCACGGCACCGCTCTCCTTAAACAGCCTGATCATTTCCTCATCAGGCTGGGCACCGTGCTCAATGGTGTCCACGCCGTTGCGCAGGGCTACCTTGATGCCTTCCGGGCTTTCCACGTGGGCGGCGACCTTCAGGCCCAGCCGGTGAGCGGCGTCGCAGGCTGCCCGGACATATTCAGCCGGCATCTTCAGTTCACCGGGCTCTCCGCGCTTGACGGCATCCAGCACCCCGCCGGTGATCATCAGCTTGATCAGATCCGGGTGGCCTTCGGCGATCTTTCCTACCAGTTCCGCGGCCTCTTGAGCCGAATGGGCCTCGTAGGCCAGCGAACCGGCCATGTGACCGCCGGGGACGGAAATGGCCATGTTGGCGGCCAGGATCCTGGGTCCGGGTAATTTTCCGGCGTTGATGTCATCGCGCAGCCGGCTGTCAAAGTCCAGGACACCGCCGACCGCCCGGATAGTGGTTACGCCGCTCAGCAGTTCGGGCAGCACGTAGCTGGCGCACATCCGGTAGCACAGTTTCCTTAACAGGGCAGTGGATGTCAGAAGCCTGACGAGTTTTCTGGCGTCCGTCTGTTTCTTCTTTGGCTTGCCGGTAGCCGGTATGTGAACATGCAGATTGATCATTCCCGGCATCAGATAAGCCCCCTTGAGATCGATCACTTCAAAGCCTTCCGTCGATGCTTGAGCCGGACTGATGGCCAGAATGCGGTCGTTTTCGGTAAAGAGAATGTGATTTCTGATCGGGGTCATGTTCTCTTCCCCGGTAAGGATAATGCCGTTAATGAATGCCAGTCTGTTGTTTGCCATCGTGGTTCTCCCTTCGTTTTTTAGTTGGTGATGATTATCTACATTTTAGCACCGCCGTCCGCCTTCAGCACGGAAACCGCCGGCAAAAGACGCTTCATCAGTTCTGCCGCCCTTCATCAGTTATGCTAGAATTAAGTAAAGACAGAAACCGGAAACATAAAAGGAGTGATCAGCATGCCGCAATTTACGCACGACGGTCTGAATTTCCATTACGAAGTTGTCGGAGAAGGTTTCCCCTTCTTCCTGCTGCACGGACTGGGCAACAATAACCTGCAGACTCTGGACATGTATGAGCCCATTGAGGGCGTCATGTGCGTCCTGCCTGATCAGCGGGGCCACGGCTTAAGCGAGGGCAATGAAGACATGAGCCTGGACACCCTGTCCGATGACATCATCGCTCTGGCCGACCATCTGGCCGTTGAGCAGTTTGCCATCGGCGGCATCTCCATGGGCGCCGCCGTCAGCATCACAACCTGCCTCAGGCATCCGGAAAGGGTCAGGGGCCTGCTGCTGATCCGCAACGCCTGGGCTGATCAGCCGATGTCGCAGAACTACATCGACTTGTTCACCGCCCTGGCGGATGCTTTGAAGAACAACGATCCTCAAATGCTGGAGGAAAGTGCGGCCTATAAGGCCGTCTACGAGCAGACTCCCGAACTGGCCCTTTCGATGTTCGACTTCTTCAGGGACCCCGTTTCCCTTAAGTATCCCGAGAAGTTCGCCCTGGTTCCGCCCCAGCAGCTGATCGACGGCCTTGAACAGCTGAAAGAGATCCGGGTGCCGGTCGAGATCCTGGCCAACCGGCAGGACAATATCCACCGCTATGAGTACGGAGAGATCCTGCATCAGGGCATTGAGGGTTCCTCTTTCCACGAGATCGCCTGCAAGAAAGAAAACAAGGAGCTCTACGACTCCGATATCAACCGATATCTGCGTCAGCTCCTTGCGGAAATCAGTGAATGATTACTTGATGTGGTAGGTGTCTTCCTGGCAGGCAAAGGCCTGTTCGAGCTTCTCACCCAGTTCCTTCATGTCCATGATGCGGAACAGCTCGATGATGCGCGGGTATTCCCTGACGTTATAGGCGATGTCCCTTCCGACGATCAGCAGATCGAACTTCTGGGCTGAGATCTCGCCCAGCGAGACATGCTCGACCTCAATGTCCTTGCGTCCGGTCTGTTCCAGATACTTCTTGACATTGAGCTTGACCATGAAGGAACTGCCCATGCCGCCTCCGCAGCAGCACAGAATATGCTTGATTTCCACCACGTTACCACTTCCTTTCCCTGGCGGATCATTATGCGTTAATGTCTTCCAGCAATATTATAATCCAATTGCGATAAACCTGATACACCATTATGATCCGGATGAGTCCGGATCTTTTTTACTTCTGCTCCTTTACTCCTCGGAGAAGTCGGTGTCCATGGCGATCTGCAGCTGATAGTCCGGGAAGGCCTTCTGGACGTCGGCAACTACCTGGCTGTATACCGCCCGGCGGTCTGCAGCCAGAAAGCTGATCACCACGTCAAAGCTCATGGCCCGGGGATCCCTGCGCAGGTAGAAGCCGTGCATGCCCCTGACGTGATCGTGGGCGAAGACGATCTTACGGACCTGATTGCGGACCGCAATGACCTCTTCATCCTTGGAATTGAAGGAATACACGCCTACGCCGGTCAGCAGCACATTGTGCTTCTGAAGGACTTCCGCCGTGATCTGTCTGGTCAGATGGTCGATCTGATCCGCCGTGAAGCTGTCCGGCACCTCGATGTGAATGGAGCCGTTGTAGCGCTCCGGTCCGTAGTTGTTCAGTACCAGGTCATAGGCGCCCTGTACGCCTTCAAATGACCGCACGGTCTTCTTTATTTCATTTCCCAGCTCCAGGTCATTCTGCTCGCCCAGAAGCCGGGAGACCGTCTCTTTGAGCATTTCCACGGCCGACTTGATGATCAGTAACGCGATCACCGCGCCCAGCCAGGCCTCCAGGGAAACATGGAAGATCATGAAGATGCCGGCGGCCAGAAGCGTCGCGGTGGAGATGACGGCATCCATCTGGGCGTCCCTGCCGGAATTGACCAGCGAATCGGAGTTCACCTTCCTGCCGACACCTTCGACATACCGGCCTAAAAGGATCTTGACGACGACCGCCACGGCGACGATGATCAGCGAAGCGGCGCCGTAGTCGGGCGTCTGGGGATCAATTATCTGCCGGAGGGATTCCGTCAGTGCCGTCAGGCCGGCATAAAGCACGATCACGGCGATGACCATGGCGCTGAGGTACTCGATGCGCCCGTAGCCGAAGGGATGCTTCCTGTCGGGAAGCCGGCCGGCCAGCCGGGTGCCGATGATGGTGATCAGCGAACTGCCGGCATCGGAAAGATTGTTGACGGCATCCAGCACGATGGCTATCGAA
>JAGAFL010000077.1:0-2731 GCA_017612595.1 Erysipelotrichaceae bacterium
CCTTCCCAATGACACTGGCTGATCACCTGATCGACCTTTTTGCGGTCGGAGATGGTGGCCAGAGCCAGCGTATGTCCGTCTGCCTTCAGTTTCCTTAACAGTTCATCGCTGCCCGGCAGGCAGAGCCGGCCGTAGTCGATGCCGTCATAGGCAAAGTGATAATAGTCATCAAGCACTTCCCTGACCAGCTGCCGGTCTTCCAACAGTCCCGGCAAAACGTCCTTCAGCTTGCGGGCGGTAAGCTTCAGCATCAGTTCTTCCGTCGGCTCAATGCCGTGATTGGCCAGCAGGTCCTTCTTTATGGTGATAGCCCGGTATTCGGTATCCAGCAGGGTACCGTCCAGGTCGAAGATGACGTTTCTGATCATTTCAGTTCCATGCTGATGCAGCCTTTGGTTCCTTTCTTTGTGAAGGTAGCCAGAGAACCGGAGATCAGCGTCCAGTTGGGAGGCAGGTGACCGAAGTCGCATCCGTATACTACCGGAACGTTCAGCTGACCAACGGCATCCTGCAGAGCGTCTTCAAGCCTTACGCCGAAGAACTCCTCGGAGTCGATCGGCCGGCCGTAGATGATTCCCCTGCAGTACTTGAACCAGCCGTTTTCCCTGAGCTGCCATAAGGCGCGCTGCTGGGAAACGACATTGAGGTCGCAGGCCTCCAGGAACCACAGGAACCCGTCTTCCCTGTACTTCTCCAGAAACGGATCGATGTCCGCGAATCTGGTTCCGCACAGCATGACCAGAATGTCCAGACAGCCGCCGATCAGCCGGCCGTGCAGGACATAGTCTTTGCCGTCCAGGGACTTGTACTCGACTCTCTTCTTCATGTTGAAGCCGGCATAGGGGTCAAGATCTTCCTTCGGCCAGCCTTCCTTTTCGTATTTCGGAAAGCTCCGCTGGGAAAGTGCCTCACCTCTCATGATCTTATGGGCTTCTCTTAAGGAGCGGTACCATTTCTCCATGCCGAAGGAGCCGAAACACGGGCCGTAGATGGCTGCCGTATCGGTCAGCACCGGCAGGGTAAAAGTCAGGTTGGTGTTATCGGACAGACCCATGAAGAATTTGGGCCTGGCCTGTTTCAGTCTGTCAAAGTCGACATGAGGGAGGATGTCCATCATCAGTTCACCGCCGGCCGCTGACATGACGAAATCAATGTCCTCGTCCAGATACATGGCCATGAACTCTTCCGCCCGGGTCTTTCCGTCCGTGCTGGCGGCCTTTTCAATGCCGAAGAGATGCGGACATTCTCTGACTGAGTAGCCTAAGGCTTCCAGTTTCTTTTTGGCGTTGAAGTAGCGGTCTTCATAGGGAAAGCCGCTGACACCGAAACTGGGGGCGACGACGCCGATGTTTCCCTTTTCCGGCAGAAACGGCGGGTAACGCATCAGGCAATCTCCTTCAGGACTTCGTCGATTCTCCGGCTGGATTCCTCAGCGCCCAGGATCTGCATGATGCTCCAGAGATCGGGGGAATTGCGGTGACCGGTGATGGCGATGCGGACGGTCTCAGCGATGTCGCTGACCGAGCCCCGGTAATTTTCGGGATTGGCCTTGTAGTCGCTCATCTCTGCCGCAAAGCCGTTGTCGGCCGCGATCTTCTTCACCTTTTCAAACCAGGCTGAATTGTCGTCTCCGTAATCATAACTTTCCTTGAACTGCCTGAGTATGCCGGAGGTCAGCTTTCCGTCAAACCTGAATTCGTCCTCCAGCCGGTAACCGTTCCGGAAATAGAGATCGATGGACTGCAGGATCTGTGAAGCGCAGATGTAGTCCTTTCTTCTCTTCTTCAGGTTCATGCCCATGCCCAGCGACAGGATCCTGTCGAGGTATTCTTCGTCACCGAAGTACATCGCTTCCTTCTCCGGGCAGTAATTGCGTACGTATGTCCGCAGATAATCCTTCATTTCTTCCAGTGTCAGCTTGGAGAGGTAGGTCTTGGAAATGTTGTTGAGCTTGTCGAGGTCAAACAGCGCCCCGGACTGGCCCATCTTATCCAGCGAGAATCTGAACTCGTCGACATCGGTATCGGGATGGCCCAGATACCACTGTTCGAAGTTCCAGTTCAGCAGCGTCAGCAGATAGACCTTGACCGCATAGGGGTGATAGCCCAGCTGACGGTAGTAGTCCAGCGAGAGCTCCGGGTCCTTGCGCTTGGAAAGCTTGCGCTTGACGCCGTTGTCGATCTTCATCAGAACGGTCGTATGGGCATAGCGGGGAAGCGGGAAGCCCAGCTTGTCAAACAGTTCCAGGTGAACGGGCAGCGAGCCCAACCATTCCTCGCCTCTTAAGACGATGGTGGTGTGCATCAGATGATCATCCACGGCATGGGCAAAGTGATAGGTCGGAATGCCGTCGGTCTTCAGCAGGACAATGTCCTGATTGTTTTCGGTGACGACGATGTCGCCCTTGATCTCATCATGGAACTGGTGCTTTACTTCCGGGTTTCCTTCCGCCTTCAGGCGGATGACAAAGGGGTCGCCGTGGTTCAGGTGCTCTTTCACCTGCTCATAGCTCAGGCTGCGGCAGTGAGCCCACTTGCCGTAGTAGCCGGTGGCTTCCTTGTTTTCTTCCTGCTGACGTCTGATCTCGTTGAGCTCTTCCTGCGAGCAGAAGCAGGGATAGGCCTTGCCTTCGGCGATCAGCTTCTTGGCAAAGGTCTTGTAGATCTCTTCTCTCTGCCTCTGATAGTAGGGGCCGTAATTGCCTTCAACCGGCTGCTGAGCGCCTTCGTCG